>JAFOJB010000270.1 GCA_017420455.1 Blautia sp. | reverse complement strand
GGCCCGTTTACAGTCAACATCTTTACCGTTCCCTCACACTCCAGGGAAAGGAAAAGCTCCTGTTCATGCTCCGGATCCTTGTTTACCGCCGCGACAGCCATGCCGGCCTGATCCGTAAACGCTGTCACAACCACATCCAGAAGCGGAACCTCTGTTTCTTTTCCCAGGGTATCCATAAACTTTCCGGAAGGCATTCCTTCCACAAAAGAATACAGTACCTGATCGCCCAGATGATTTACATAAAGATCAAACACATGATAGGTGCTTCGAAGGACGATGCCCTTCTCGTAAGTAAAGATACAGCCCCTGGTATTGACCACAGGTGCAAAGGCCGCCATCCCCACAATATCACAGTTCCTGTTGCACATGTTCAGGAAACAGGCTGCAAAGACCGCATCCGCCATGGTATAGCTGCTGTTAATATCGTTATCGTCCCGGGGCTTAAGGTATTCCTCCGGCGAAGTTCCCTGCTTCACCGTATGGACATTGGGATGATACCATCCTCGCAGGTTCCATTCATCGAAGGCGATCCGGATCTTTTCCTCCAGCCCCATGGCTGCCAGGAGCCCTCTTACCTTTCTGACCGAATCCCCTATGGTATTTGTGTAGGTCATACAGGTTCCGTAGGAGGCCAGGGCATTGGTCTGGTGAATGGCGTCCCAGTATCCGTGGATGGAGATCCAGTCAAGGAACGGGCCGCATTTTTTCAGAAGGGCCACATTCCAGTCCAGATCGTCCAGGGCTGCAGCCGTGAGCTCCGTCTCCGGATCCACATGCTTCATCATCTTTGCAGCCTCCGTAGTCAGGCAGCTCCATTCCTCTTTTGTCTTTGCCCCGATCTCCCAGGATCCGTAATTCTCGTTTCCGATGCTCCAGAAACGGACCTTGTACGGCTCTTTCTGCCCGTTCTCGATACGAAGACGGGCATATTTTCCCTGATCCTTCAGGTTGCAGTACTCCACCCAGCTGCTCATCTCCTCCGCTGTCCCGGTTCCCGCATTGGTACAGATATAGGGTTCGCAGCCGATCTTTCTGCAGAGGCGGATATATTCGTCGGTGCCGAAGGTGTTGGGCTCCTCTACCCGCCAGGCCTTGTCAAAGCAGGGCACCCTCGATCTCCCTACGCCGTCTTCCCAATGATAGGAAGAAACGAAGCAGCCTCCGGGCCATCTGAGGATCGGAACATGGATTCTTCGCATGGCTTCCAGCACATCCCGGCGGAAGCCGTCCTCATCCGAAAGCGGATTACCGGGGTCATATACTCCTCCATAGATCTGGCGGTGAAAATGTTCGATAAAGTGCCCATATATCATGGGATTCCGTTGTCCCAGAGAGTTTCTCCTGTCTGCATGGATGATCATTTTTAATTCCCCCGTAGAAAACCGTTCTTCCTGTCATCAGCCCTTCACGCCGCCGGCTGTCATACCTTCGATGAAATATCTCTGGAATGCGGCAAACAGGATCAGGATCGGAATGATGGCAAAGCAGGATCCGGCGATCAGGATATCATAGTTATTGCCATAAGGCGAGAGAAGACTTTGCAGACCTACCGGCAGAGTGATCTTGGTGATGGAGTTCGTAACGATCATAGGCCAGAGGAAATTGTTCCAGCTGGACATACCCTGATAGATCCCCATAGCCGCGAAGGAAGGCTTCATAAGCGGGATCATGATGCGGAAGAAGATCCCATATTCCGTACAGCCGTCTACCCGGGCCGCGTCCAGGAAATCTTTGGGGATTCCGGAAAGATACTGCCGGAAAAAGAACACCAGCATGGGTACCACCAGATAGGGCAGGATGATCCCCCACATATTGTTGATAAGATGCATTCTGGTGATCAGTCTGTAAAGAGGCAGCAGAATGACTTCCGTAGGAACCATCATGACCAGAAGCACGCAGGCAAAGGACAGGTTCTTTCCCCTGAATTCATACATGGCAAACCCGTAGCCCACACAGGCACTCAGGAAAAGCGCCAGCGCGACCTGTACCACGGTAATGAGCAGACTGTTTCTGTACCAGATAAAATAATTGTTCGCGCCGCTGAAAAGCATGCGGTATTCGTTCAGGCTTGCAGTTGCCCAGTCGATATTGAAATTCAGTCCATACCGCATAAGATCCGAACCCGGCCGCAGGGAGGAAACTGCCAGCAGGGCCAGGGGAAGCAGTGTGATCGCTGTAACGATCACAAAGAACACGATCAGGAAGACAGATGTGGTTCTGCTTTTTTTCTTCATCGTTTACTTCTCCTTTCTGCCGAAGGTTCCATTGGCGAAAAGCTGCAGGAAATTCACCACCAGGACAATGCTCAGGAAGATCACGCCTACAGCGCTGCCGATCCCGAGGTTATTCTGCTCGAAGGCCATCCTGTACAGGAAACCGACCAGCGTTGTTCCGATATTGTTGGGAGACTTGTTTCCATTAAAGATCATATAGGATTCGGAGAACATGGCCATGCCGCCGAAAATGGAAATAGTCAGAACATAGATGATGGTGGGTTTCAGAAGCGGGACCGTGATATTCCAGAAAGCCTGCCAGGTGGAGGCTCCGTCTATAGAAGCCGATTCATACAGATCCGAAGGGATCTGCTGCAGGCCGGACAGGTAATACATCATATTGACGCCCGTCCACCGCCAGAGGCAGACAAAAAACAGGACCATCCACACTGTACCGGGAGTTCTGAGCCATATGAGAGGTCCCTGTCCGAAGGAGGCGATCACCTGGTTCATAAAGGAGCCTTCCAGTTCTCCGAACATCATACGGAAAACCACACCAGCCACTACAACGGAGGTCAGTGCCGGAATAAACAGAAGACTCCGGAAGAAAGACTTGGCTTTCATGGATTTGCTGTTCAGCATGACAGCCATGACGAGGGGGATGGGGATCATAAGGGCACAGGAGACGATCGTATAGAAAATGCTGTTCTTCAGGCTCTTGATGAAAATGGAATTGTGGATGACTTTATAATTGTCCAGTCCCACAAAGACGGTATTCGGTCCGGCTACCTTCTGGAAGCTCATCATGACCATGGAAAAGATAGAATACGCGAAAAATACCACAAAGGTGATGATGAAAGGCGCAATGAACACATAAGGCGCTACTTTCTGGGAATACAGCACTTTTTTTAGAATACCTTTTTTCTTCATAGTCCCTCCGGGATGAAAAAGGGACACCGCAGGGGTGACGCCCTTCGCAGTGTCCCTTTTTTTCATTTTTCAGTATGTCCCAAATATCTGTTCAAAACAGGATTTCCGTATGTCTGCCGGATCCTCTCATCAATAGATGATGGAATCCTGCTCTTCCTGAAGCAGTTCGTATACATCACGATCCACGGACATTTCGAATGCATTGGAATAAGTTGTGGAAACCAGTGTCTGGTAGGTCGCCGCATACTGTCCGGAGATGTCGGGAGCAGTCAGCTCGGTTCCGTTCTTCTTCAGGATATCGAAGGGCTTCGTCATGAAGTAGTTCAGGAACTTGTTGTCCGGATCCTCGGTCAGAGCCGGATCATCCCAAAGCTCGGTACGGATCGGGTCAAAGCCCAGGTTCACCCACTCATAGGTGCAGCCTTCTGCGGAAAGCTTTGCGAATGCCAGGAAATCCTTTGCAAGCTGCTCATTCTCTGTGCCTTTGATAACAGAGGTACCGGTACCTCCCTGAAGAACTGCACGGACATCGCCTTCATTCCATACAGGCATTTCATAGATGGCAACCTTTTTGGCCAGATCCCCACAGTAGTCGGTAAACCTGCCCATGTACCAAAGCGGCATGGTGATGGAAGCTACATCGCCTGCGTTGAGGTGACCGTACCATTCTTCTGTATGGAGACCGCCTCCGGGAGCGATCTCTATGGTTCCGTCCGCAAGCTTACTGCGAATATATTCGATAACTTCTGCATGTTCGTCGGTAACCAGATTCGGATTTCCTTCCTCATCCACATACTGGGCATTCTTCTGAAGCATCATGGCCTGGGGCAGGAAGAGGTCCGCGGTCTCTACAGCGGTCATGGGCTTGCCGGTAGCTTCCAGCACCTTCTGTCCGGCTGCAAAATAGTCATCCCAGGTAACGATCTCTGCAGGATCTACGCCTGCTTCGTTCATGACATCCATATTATAATAGGTAACGGTCTCGCCAAGATGGAAGTCCACGCCGTAATAGTTGCCTTCCGTATCGCCGTACATGGTAATACGGCTCATGACGACATCGTCCTTATAGGGCTCAACAGCATCGTTGATGGGAATAAGATATCCGTCTTTTACGAAGGAGCCATAGTAGCCGATCTCGATATCCGCCATATCCGGAGCGCCTTCGCCGGACTGGCACGCGATCAGGAGTTTGCTGTGGGTAGAATGGGATTCACCGTTGGTAACAGTCAGGTTGATCGGTCTGTCGGGATACTTCTCATTCCAGACATCTGCCATAGAGGTCCAGAAAGGTACATGCAGCTCCTGGAAAGTCCAGAAGGAAAGCTCTGTTCCGCCATCCACAAAGGTATTGGTTCCCTGAGTGGAGCCATCCTCTGCGTGAACAGTGACTGCGGCACCTGCAAGAGAGGATACCAGCATCGCTGCTGTCAGTAAACCTGCCATGAATCTTCTTTTCATAACGTGTCTCCTTTCATACTGTGCTTGCTGTTTGAAGGCTGTAAACTTGTTGCTTCATAATTTACAGGTTACCGTTAATCCAGTCATTTGTCAATCCTGTTTTTGGTTTATTCCTTTCCCGTTACTGTTTACAACCCTTATCGTTCAAGGTATCCTGCTACGGCTTCGGCGGTGAGGCGGGCTTCGTTTTCGTCTTTCAGGTTGTATGCGTTCAGGAAGATCAGATTCGGCGGCATATGGAATTCGGGGGTATATACACCGATATCTACAGCAGGTTTCCGTTTCCTGGTATACGCAAGACACTCCTTCGCGTTTCTGCCTTCCGGCAGATAAATATGGAGGAGCGGCTGATAAGTACCAAGACGGCCGCGATCCAGCCATTCGATCGTAAGTAATCCCTTCGTCTTTTCTTCCAGGATCCCGGCAATCAGAGCAAGCAGTTTTTTCTGACGTTCATAGCGTTCCGGATCCGGTGTTTTCACAAACAGCTCCAATGCGGTCAGGAATCCCGCAAGCTCTTCCTTCCCGGTTTTAAACCCCCGTCCAAGACGCTCGTTGGGGCTGGCCAGTTTCCGGCACAGATCTGTGATATCCTTTTTTCCAGCGATCAGGCCTGTCGACTGAGGTCCCCTGAGGTGCTTTCCACCGGAAAAGATCACAACATCCGCCCCCAGTTCCCGGGTATAATACCAGAGATTGGAAACAGGCGGCAGCTGTGCCGAAGCATCGACAATGGTACGTACCCCCATCTGTCTCAGAAGAGGAACAGCCTCCTCACAGGACAGAATTCCCTTTTCATACAAGGGTGCGGGAAAGAGCACGAATGCCGCCGTTTTTTCTGAAACTGCTTTCCGGATCCCTTCCGCGTCAGGTGAAACGCTTACGATCTTTGCTCCCGTCAGGGCGATCAGTTTCCAATAGGGAACGCTGTTTCGAAAATCCCCGTCGAAGACCAGCACCTCGTTTTTGGGAAACGCCTCTCTCTCCGGGAATGCTTCCAGAAGAATATCTTCCGCGAAATCATTTCTGGCAGCCATGCTTTCCAGGATCATACAGGCACCTGTGGACAGGATGACTCCGGCGGAGGCTCCGGATGTAACAAATGCACCGTCATTCTTTGTAAGCAGAGCTGCTTTTTCACAAACCTTATCGAGCAGTCGATCAAGATCAATAAAACCTTCCGCCGCCTCTTTCATTGCCTCCAGAGTTTCCGGAGCCATAAGGGAACCGCCCAGTTTGGTGTATGTTTCGCTTGCGTTAATAATCGGGCACAGACCAAGTTTTTCGTAAAATCCCATCCGATTTCCTTTCATTTCCGGCAGCTCCGGAGTATCATATTTATGTCTCAGCGGCCAGAAGTCTCTGGCATACGTCAGCTCCACGGACCTCTTCCTCTGCGTACAGCCTGCCCCGGCAGTACACCGGTTATCTTCCCATAACGGAGTACCGGCAGGCCGTTCACAAGCAGAGTATCCACTCCTTCCGCCCCGTTTCTGCCGTTCTCAAAAGAAGCCGTGTCCCGAAGCTCATCCAGCTTCATCAGGCAGATATCCGCCTGAAAGCCTTCCTTCAGCATCCCCCTGCCTTCGATATGGTAGATGGCTGCCGGATAAGAAGTCAGCTTCTTAATGATATATTCGTCCGGTACGTTTCGTTTTCTCATCATCCGGATCACCCTGGTAAAAGCACCGAAGGCTCTCGGATGTACCAGCGTTCCTGCCGGGATGGTATCACTTCCAATCGTGTACCGTTCATCCAGAAACAACCGGTACTGATCCTCATACAGCTTTTCCTTCAGCTCTTCTGTCTGATTTTCTACTCCCATAAAGCCAAGCTGCAGGTGATTTTCCAACAGGGTTTCGATCACAGCTTCAGAAAACCCGATACCTCTCTTTGCTGCGATCTCATCCATGGTTTTATAAAGCAGTGGAGAATAGGGATCTTCTGTCAGTGTGATCCGGCAGGTCTGCCCTTCATCAAAGAAATACTTATGCCTTGCGTCCATCTCGTCAATCAGACGTTTCCGCAGATTTCTGTCGCCCAGACGCTCCAGCACCGCATCCGGTCCGCCCTCCTGCGCCCAGCCGGGAATCAGAGCCATCACAAGGCCTGCTCCTGTCATGTATGGATAATACTCATAATGGATCTCCATGCCTTCTGCTTCCAGTTCCTGGAAAGGAGCAAATAAAGTTTCGATCCCCTGCAGCATACTGCCGGTACGGTAATGCAGCATATTCAGCCGTACACCGGTTTCTTTTACTATCCGGGCGATCTCCTCCACCGGATGTAAGGGGATCTGACCGTCGTCCAGCCGAAGATGCACGCAGAATACGCCGTCATATTCCTTCACAACATGGCACAGCTCGATCAGCTCCTGCGTATCACTGTATCCACCGGGATAATAGGAGAGTCCTACGGAAAGACCTGCGGCCCCTTCCTTCATGGCGCTTTCCAGCACTTTTTTCGACTCCAGGAGCTTTGAACCGGTAAGAGGCTCGTCCCGGAATCCGCAGACTGCCTGCCGTATGGCATTATGAGACACATTCGCGCCTACGTTTACAGCGCAGCCGGACAGCAGGTCCAGAAAATCTTCAAAGGAGCGCCAGGGTTTCAGAAAGCGATAATCATTTCCGAAAATCCCGGCATTAAAACGGACCGACTCCTCCAGTACAGCCGGATTCATCGGGGCGAATCCAAGCCCGCATTGTCCTGTCACCACTGTAGAGATCCCCTGGTAAAGCGCGTTCGGATGCTGCCGGTTGACCATCAGGTTCAGCTCCGAGTGGGTATGTCCGTCGATCAGGCCCGGTGTAACCGTAAAGCCCTCAGCGTCGATCACCTGTCTGGCAATGTCCTCTTCAAATTTCCCGATTCCGGCAATCCGGTCTCTCTGCACTGCAATATCCGCTATGAAAGGCTTATTTCCGGTTCCATCCACGATTCTTCCGTTCTTTATCAAAATATCCATATACTGTCTCCGATCAGCATTACGGTCTGGCGGCTGTTCCGTCCTGCAGTCTTGGATAAAGCCAGCTGAAATCCATCTCCACCGGAGGATATTTGGCTGCAGCCGTTTCATCCACCTCGATCCCGAAACCGGGTCTGTCATTCACGTAGGCATATCCATCCCGGATGACCGGCGCGCCGTTAAAGACTTCTTCCTCTGCTTCGTTGAATCCCTGGAACTCCTGAATTCCGAAATTATGGCATACGGTATCCAGGTGGATCTGCGCCGCCATCCCGAGGGGAGTAAGATCGCCAGGGCCGTGCCACGCGGTGCGTATTCCGCAGATTTCCGCAAACGTCGCCATTTTTCTGGCGGGGGTAAGACCGCCTACAAAACTCAGGTGTGTACGGATAAAATCGATCCACTGATTCTGTACCAGCAGTTTCCATTCGTTGTTATTCACAAACAGTTCTCCCATGGCCAGCGGTGTTGTGGTATGCTCCCGCAGCACCCGGAAGTATTCTCCCTGAGAAGGCGGCAGGGCATCCTCCAGGAAGAACAGACGGAAGGGCTCCATGTCCTTCGCGAACTGCAGAGCATCCGGCAGAGACAGTCTTTCGTGGATATCATGCATCAGCTCAAGCTCCGGGCCGAAATCTGTACGGACGCGCTCGAACAGTTTTACCGTATCACGCATATATTGCCGGGGATTAAAGTAGCTTCCATCCGGATGATTATCCGGCATCCACATGGCATTGGAGGATTTGTCAAAGTTTCCGCCATATGTGTTCATCTGTACACGGATATACCGGAACCCTTCGTCCCGGAACTTCCGGATGTTTTCCTCTACCTCCTCTATGGTACGTCCGTCGGCGTGCCTGTAAACTGCGACACCTTCCCGTGACTTTCCGCCCAGCAGATCATAGACAGGCATAGCGGCCATGCGGCCTTTGATGTCCCAGAGCGCTTCATCGATCCCGGAGATGGCATTATTCAGGATCGGCCCGTTTCTCCAGTAGGAGCTGCCCTTCATGGTCTGCCAGATGTCTTCGATATTGCGTACATTCCGGCCGATTACCATAGGCTTCAGATATTCTTCTATGGCAGTCACCACCGCTTTGTATCTCCAGGTGAAGGTTGCGCAGCCGTACCCGTAGATCTCCGGCTCTGTGGTCTCCACCTTAACAACCACAAGATTAATCCCGTGAGGCGCTGTAACAATTACCTTCACGTCTCTGATCAGAACTGCGTTCATCTTATGTTTCCTCCAAAACCCTCGTAATATAGTATTTTCCAGTCGAATGTGGGAAGGCACTGAAAGCAGATACCTTCCGAATTTTCGTCGGCCCAGATGCAAATCTGACCGCTGCCGTCAGCCGGCGCTGTAAGAATGTCAGTTTTTCACGGCGCCGCCGGTCATACCGGCAATGAAATATTTCTGGCCGAAAAGGAACAGGATGATCAATGGCAGACAGGAAACCGAAGATGCCGCCATCATATCATTCCAGTGTACCTGATTCTGGGAATTCAGTGCTACGATGCCTACGGTCAGTGTTTTGTAGGCATCCTTATTGATCAGAACGGAGGAATACATATATTCATTCCACCCATTCAGCAGCACATAGATCGCTACGGCGGCAATACCAGGAATCGTGAGCGGCAGCACCACCTTCCAGAAAATCTGGAAATTGGTTGCACCGTCTATACGTGCTGCCTCGTCCAGGTCCACCGGGATCGTCCTGAAATAGGAAGTCATCATCCAGGTGCTGAAAGCCACATTCGTCGCCGCATACACTATGATAAGCCCCAGCAGGTTATTGGTCAGACGTACCTTTGTGAGCACCGCATAGAAAGGTACGACCAGCATGACGCTGGGAAACATCTGTGTCATGAGAAGAAAATTCATAAACTGTTTCTTCCCCTTGAATTTGAATCTTGTCACGCCATAGGCTGCCAGACAGGAGAAGGCGACACAGATGATCATGGAACCCAGACAGGTTACAAAACTGTTGACGGTCATCCGGCCAAAATTGTATATCCCAAAGAACTTTCTGAAAGAATCCATGGAAACGGGATCCGGGATCCAGACCGGGGTGGGGGAATATGTCTGCGCTTCCCCTTTGAATGCGGTAGAAACCATCCAGAGGATCGGAACCACAACAAGAAGTCCCAGCCCGATCAGAATAACGTATCGAAATATGGCCATCAAGGTCGATTTCTGTGTTTTACTCATCTTTCAACACCACCCCATAAATCTTGCTGATCAGATAGCAGATAATAAATACGATGATTCCCCAGGCAGCTGCTTTTCCGAAACGGAAGTCGTTGAAAGCCGTGCCATAGATACTCAGGGAGATCAGGTCCGTAGTCTTTCCGGGGCCTCCCCCTGTCATGGTGTAGACCAGTGTGTACTGTTTAAACCACCAGACGCTGTCCAGGATCAGCGTGGTATTCAGAACCGGCCGAAGTCCCGGAATGGTCACATGCAGAAACTGTTTCCACTTTGTCGCCCCATCCAGCTCCGCGGCTTCATAAAGATCTGCCGGGATGCTCTGCATACCCGAAAGAAGCATCGTCATGACCAACGGATATCCTTTCCAGATACAGACAAATATGACGGCGGGAAACGCTCTTGTTCCGCTGCCCAGCCAGCCGATGTTGGAACTGATCAGCCCCAGGCTTTTTAATATCGCGTTCAGAATGCCGTACATCGGGTTCATGATCCATGTAAACAGAAGAGCGATTACTGTCTCCGGGAACAGCCAGGGAAGTGTAAAAATAACGCGGAAGAATGTTCTTCCGAAAAATTTCTTATTCAGGAGGTTTGAAAGCAGGAATCCCAGAAAGAAATGTCCTGCTACCACAAAGAACATAAAGATAAAGGTACGGATCAGAGACTGATAGAAATCAGGCTCTGTAAAAGCCTGCAGATAATATTTGAAACCGACAAAATTCCACTTATTCACAAGATTGGTATTGAAAAAGCTGATATAAAAACCATAGGCCATCGGATAAATGATAAGAAGGATCATGGCCAGGGCCGCAGGAGAGACAAAAGCATATCCTGCGTTATCATGATTTTTCTTCCTGCCTGTTCCGATGGAAACAGCGTCTGTAGACATGTAGAAGCTCCTTTCAGATCACGGGGTACCGTCCTCCGGAAGACTGTGTATTATTCTCCGGTTCCGGCAATTCTTCTGACTTTTATAAAGAAAGCCATATCTATCTCTTCCGACACAGATATGGCTTTTTTCACCCGTACCGGAACAGGATAAAATCCTGTTCCGGTACGCTATAGCAGAGCTGTAGAGATCAGTTGTAATCTTCCAGCATGGAATCGACTTCTTTTGCCAGGGCCTTGACAGCCTCTTCGTTTGTGGACTGGCCGGCAAACACTGCAGAATATGCGTCGCCAAGAGCGGTCTTCAGAGCTGCGAAGCCAGGGAAGTTCAGGGTAGGAACAGTGCCTGCCTCGATCGTGCCAAGATATCCCGCGTAGTCGTCACCGACAATGTACTCTGCCTTCTGTCCTTCGATCGTTGCAGGAATCTTTCCGGAAGCCTGCCATAAGCCAAGCTCAGGATCATTGTTTGAGAAGAATTTCAGGAATTCAACGGCAGCTGCCTTTTCTTCGTCAGAAGCATAGGTGCAAAGTGCATAACCTTCTGCGTTCAGCATTGTTCCGGGAGCATCGCCAGGGATAACAAAGGAACCAAGGCTGCCCTTCAGATCCGGATTACTGTTATAGGCAACACCGATGGCGTTGGAACCGGAAAGAATGATGCTGGTATAACCCATGGCAAAATAGTTGGCGGCTGTCGCGTAATCCACCTCAGTGATGCTGGTGGGAACTACGCCTTCCACGGTATACAGATCTGTCCAGAAGGAGAAATCCGCAAGAAACTTGTCGTTATCGATTTCGGATACCCATTCGCCATCTTCATTCCGGACGATATCATTGCCGCAGCTCCACAGATAGCTCATAAAACGGCTCTGGCCGGAGGAATTGTTGGAACCAACCATGGAAAAGCCCCACTGGTCAATTTCACCGTCTCCATCGGAATCCAGCGTAAGAGCTCTTGCGCACTCCAGGAACTCTTCCCAGGTAGTGGGAACGGAGAGGCCGGCCTCGTCAAAACGATCTTTCCGGTAGATCACAGCGCTGGGCTGCACATCGATAGGATAGAACGCGATCTTTCCGTCAAAGGAAGCACCTTCCAGGACGCCGTTTGCGAAGGAAGCTTTGGTCTCTTCATCCAGATACTCATCCAGACTTTCCACAATGCCGATATCCAGTTCGCTGGGAGCCATATCTACAGAACTCCAGAACAGGGTGGGAAGATCGTCGGGAGAGGTAGCCATGGAAGCAAGCTTCGCGTAGATGTCGTTGCTGCTGATGGCCTGAATCTCTACGGTGATGCCGGGGTTGGCCGCGTTAAAGGCTTCCGCGTACTGATATACATACTGGCCATGAGGGTCTTCGCTGGCGTACGCACACATGATAGATACGGTTACGTTTTCCTCTGCTGCTGCCGGGATGGCTGCTGCCGCAGAAGAAAGCATCGCTGCAGTGAGTACCAGGGATAACGTTTTTCTGTTCATTCCAAATACCTCCGTTTTTTGAATGTTTACGCTCATCAGTAAGTTTTCTTACCATGATTTTATGGTATCAGATAGCATCTGGAATTTCTCTTCATATCTTGACTGGAAATCTACTTTTTTTGACCCCATATGTCTGTTAATGCATCTGCAGCTGATAGTGTGTATTATAATCTTTCTTTTTCTTCCGGTACTGCAGGGGAGAAATCCCCATCACCTTTGTGAAGGCGCGGATGAATGTATTCACATTGTTGTATCCCACATCACCGGCTATCTGCGTTATGCTGGCGTTATCGTTCTCCAGCAGTTTTACCGCGCTGGAAACCCGGATAGCCGAAAGATAATTCACCACCGTGGTATCGAAAGCACTCTTAAAATTCCGGCTGATGGTGGAAGGATGTATAAAAAACACCTCAGAAAGGTATTCCAGGCTGCAGTCCTGTGCATAGTGCGCATCAATATAATCCCGTACCTTCAGCATGAGGCTGAAGCTGTCTCCCTCCCGGCGCGTTTCCTTTTTGTAGTTGAGAAGGCGTTTCAACAGAATGGTCATGACGCAGACGACAGCATCCCGCATTTCTTCGTTGTCATCGCTCTTATGGACCTGTTCCTGATAGATCCGCTGGATCAGATCACAAAATTCCTCGAAGACATCCGGAGGGAGGTTCTGCAGCTTTTTAAAGTCCTCCGGTTTTGGTGTTGTGTATACATCCAGATAATCTCTGATCATGGAAAGACGTTCGAGATATTTCGGCATATAATAGACGCCATAACGGATATACGGAGTTCTGGTAATCCGGCACAGGTGCATATCCATGGCACTGATGATCAGAATATCCCTTTCCTTCACCTCGTATTTTGTCCCGTTGATTGTATATTCCGCAGCCCCCTGTTCTACGAACAAAAGCTCGCAGGTATTATGAATAAAACCCTGAATGGTGTTCTTTGTGTCTCCGGTATGATTGACATACACATCGTCATTGTCAATATAGATATCCTGATTATCGCCTTTTTCCAGATTCACCTTCAGAACCTGCTTTTCCATAGAACATCTCCGTTTCTTAAAACTTTGTTTCCATGTTTTTCTCCCTATCTGTATTCTACCAGCATTTCAATCTCTACCGCAATATTTCCGGGACAGACATTTACGCCCATGGCCGTTCTGGCGGGAAGGCCGCGCTCTTCGCCCAGAAGGTCGAGCAGCAGCTGTGAACCGCCGTTAATGACTTTCGGCTGGTCGTAAAAATCCGGCGAACTGTTTACAAACCCCAGAACCTTCACGCAGCGCTTTATGCGGTTCAGATCTCCGAGAAATTCCTCCAGGTTCGCCAGCAGGTTCAGCATACAGTTCCGTGCTGCCGCCTGTCCCTCCTCCAGAGTCAGGTCTGCTCCCACACGCCCGATATACAGCCTGCCGTCTCCGATATCCACGCCGCAGCCGCTCAGGTATACGAGATGATCCCCAAATTCCTGCGCTCTCTTATAAAGTCCGGCTTTCCCGGGGGGCTTGGGCAGAGTGACGCCCAGCTCCTTCAATCTTTCATAAACATCAGCCATGTGAAACCTCCTCTTATTATGTCATAACCACATGAAACAGATACCTGTCGATGTTATTCGATCACCTGCAGCTTCCATCCAAACACTTTTGCGATCTGTCCGATGGCAGCTTTCTGTTTTCCGGATATGATCATCTGATGATGGCTGGGAAGCTCTTCCATAACCTTTTCTCCGTTTCTGTAATGAAGGAGAGAGGCGTTTCTCGCGTCTGTTCCCGGAAACTGTACATACTTTTCAATCTCTCCGGGAATCACCGTGATCTGATCAAAAGAGGGATTGATCTTGGCAAGTACCATATCCCCCGCCGGGAGTTCGCAATTGATCATATATGCGTTCTCGTTTACAATTTCCAGAACCTTCGGAACCATTTTCCAGTTCCGGCAAAAGCCTCTGGGCGCGAATCCGGCATAACCGCAGTGGACTCCCAGCGCATGGTTTTCCGGCTCGTCCACCACAGGAAATTCCTTCATTTTCTCGTGATGAATGGCCGCCTTTCCGACCAGGAACGGGTAAATATTGGTCATCATGATCGGGGCTTTCAGGGAGTGATACAGAACGTAGGTGCTGATCAGCGTGAGGGTATCTCCCTCGCAGCACCAGATAATCCCATACTTTTCAAACAGCATATTCCAGATGAGACAAGGAGTTGTTTTGCTGTACATGGATTCATTAAGACAATTCGCTCCGATTCCATCTACGCCGCCCAGTTCTTCGATCGTCCCACAGATGGCCAGATACAGCTGCCCTGCAAGAATCTTCTGCGCATCGCTGATATTTTCGCAGGACACATTCCACTGTGCAAATTCTGCCATGGCTGTGTCCGGATCGATCTCTGCGGCCTTTTCATTGACCTCCTTCCAGCTTCGGTAGATCATTCTGGCGCCGAATGCTTTCTCGATCTGTTCTGTGCATTCCTTCTCCCACCAGTAAAATCTCTTGAAGATGTAAGCCTGCATCCCTTCCCCCGGGTCATCCTGGAACATCAGGAATTTTGCTCCCTTCAGACAGTTCCGGGTTCCGATGGCGCGAAGGATGACTTTTCCCAATGCCACGTTGTAAGGAGAAAAGACATTCAGTCCATGGCTTCGCATATAGGCGATCAATTCCCAGTCCCACATATCAACGGTTCCGAACTGAGAGGTGATGACGACAACGGGTTTCTGATATTTTTCCAGTATATCCATGTAATGGTAGGCCGCTCCGATCAGCTGAGGAAATACCACTGCGTCACAGGCCGGAATATCTTCACCTGCCGTCACCGTATCCAGGATATCCGCTTCTTCAGAATAGTATTCCCGGATTTTTTCCAGCTGCTGCGCATATTCTCCCCGCTCTCTTTCATTGGTTTCCTTAAACTGAAGCGGAACGATTCTTGCTTTTATTATCTTCATCAGATTTCCTCCAGAAAAAAGACCTTTTGTCCTGTTGTAATTATAGTCTCTGGTATGTCGGCTTCAGATCCTCTTTCAGTGCCTCGTATGCTTCGGCATAGACCAGATATTGTCTGTGGTTTTCCTCATCCGGACAGATGTGCCTGCCCTCTTTTCCCAACCGGCGTACAGTTTCTTCCGGGCTTTCAAATATCCCGATTCCCTTTCCCGCGAGAACAGCCGCTCCCCACAACGCAAAGTCGTCCTCCTCATGGCAGATCATCTCGGATCCGGTCACATCCGCCAGGATATGCATCCAGGCATCCGAAACGGCTCCGCCCCCGATCACATGCACTTTGGTATACCGGTCCCATTCAGGGTACTGCGCGGCAATACTGTCCAGGGTTGCTTTCAGCTCATACGCGTAGCTCTCCAGCAGCGCGCGGTAAAAATGTTCTTTTCTGTGGCTCCAGGTGTAGCCAACCCAGGCGCCCTTCAATGAGCCGTCCAGAGGCTGCGCGCTTCCTCCGAGAAATCCAACCGCAAGCAGGCCCTCGCTTCCGCAGGGAAGCTTTGCTGCTGCGGGCTCCATACCCGTGAAAGATTCCCCAAAGGTATCCATGAACCATTTCAGTGTGATTCCGGATCCGGGAAGATATCGGTGCAGATAAAACATCCCTTCTGTACATGCCGGAATCGCGTCGTAATCTTTTCTCTGTTTATTCGGATGATATTCCCTCTGCAGACAGCTGAGCGCTCCATAAGAAGAGGTTTCGAAAATCGTATCTCCCTCCCAGAGGATCCCGCTTCCCACACATCCGGCCACCTTATCTCCTGCACCGGCTATCAAAGGTATACCGGAAGAAAGGCCCAGCCTGGAAGCATAAGCAGCGTCCAGATACCCGCAGATCTCACTGGCTTCTGCGATACGCGGAAGCAGCGCTGCAGATATCCCTGCTTTGCCGCAGATTTCTTCGGACCAGACTCCGTTTTTGATATCCGCAAGTCCTGTCCAGGTAGCGTATGAACTGCCGAGGGCTGCCTCCTCGATCCTGCATTTTCCAAGCTTCCCGATCACATAACTGCTGATCAGCATATATTTCTTTATGAGCCTGGCTTTTTCGGGATATTCATGAATAAACCATGCACATTTCGGAGCCATCAGAGGAGAATTTGTTCCTCCTGTTTCCAGAAAATCCCGGGCAAGTTTTTCCATCTGACGGTCCGCATAGGGAAGATATCTGGTATCCAGAGAACAGGACCAGGTTGTGATATCCCTCCACTCTTCGTCCACTCCCATAAAGCCCGCCATCTGTCCGGTAAAACCAATTGCGGCGATCTTCGCGCTTTTTTCTCCAAAAGTATCTGTTACCGTCCGGATACAGGAGAGTACGCTTTCAAAAATCTCTTCTCCATGCTGTATAAAAACACCGGGTACAGAGCTGTCCGAATGGACTTCTTCTTTCGAAAGACCCAGACAGTTTCCCTCCGTATCATATACAGCGGCTTTAATAAAACTGGTGCCCAGGTCTACAGCGAGCAGATATACCGGATTCATGGCGGTCCTCCTTAAAAAGTAATCACATGTTTTAAGCCTCTGGCATTTGCGGCATTGTCCATGGCTTCCAGGAACCGGTCCGCCGGATATGTATCCGAAAGGATTTTTTCAAGCGGGATCTGTCCGTCGTTGACCAGCTTCGCGCAGAGACGGTATTCGGAAATGCTCTGCTTTGTACATCCCTGAATCGTCAGCTGCCTGTAATGGATCAGATTGGAATTGATGGAAATGGTTTCTCTGTCTTTTGGAAGTCCTCCAAAGAAAAGGATTTTTCCGTTCATGTTCATGTAATTCAAAGAAGCAGACTGGGC
The DNA here is from genome assembly GCA_017420455.1 of Blautia sp. GTDB lineage: Bacteria > Bacillota > Clostridia > Lachnospirales > Lachnospiraceae > Blautia_A. The sequence continues at coordinate 5,709 of JAFOJB010000270.1, read as the reverse complement.
GGGTCCGGCCGGAGCCGCGATCACACATACATCGACGCCCTTCATCCCATTTTCGCGGAGCCCTTCCTGTACATCCCCTTCAATCGGGATCACATCCGGAAAAAGCTCTTTTGCTTTGCATATCCTGTCATGATTCAGGTCATTTACAAAAATCCTTCCCGCGCCGAACAGTCTGGCAATCATAATATGCATGATTCCGATCGGTCCCAACCCGATTACAAGAACATCACTGCCTTTTTCCGCGTGCAGCAGTACATGTCCATTATATACACAACTTAAGGGTTCCACAAGAGCGGCAGCCTGATAGGATATCGCCTCATTCAGGGGGGAAACATTTCCCTGGGCGATCGCCGCCGCAGGGATCCGGACATATTCGGCAAAGCCTCCGTCTATTGTTACTCCAAAAGCATGAAGATCTTCACAAAGATGGGTCCGGCCGCTTACACACTGGTTGCAGGTACCGCATCCAAAGTTCGGTGCGACGGAAACCTTCTGCCCGACCTGGTAATTTTTTACATTTTTCCCGATTTTCGCTATATCTCCGGCAAACTCGTGCCCGAGAGTAAGTGGATGATCCTCGGACACACCGGTATACCCGTTTTTAAACATCCGCACATCTGTCCCGCAGATGGATGCAGCTTTCACGCGGATAAGCATCTCATCGTCCTGAATCTCCGGAACAGGGATCTCCTGGATTTCAATCCTGTTCTTGTCGAGCAGTCTGATTGCTTTCATTGGATCATTCCTCCATTTCTGAAATCTGAACGGGTCGTTTTTCCAGAATCGATTTCAGACCCGCGTTTACCAGCAAGAGCGCCATTTTTCCGTCATGTCCGGTAACCGCAGGTTCTTCGCCGCATAGAATGCAGTCCACGAAGGCGTTGGCTTCCGCCACATAAGCATCCGCAAACAGATTTTTCCAGGATACGACAGAATCAGATATATTTTTCTGCTCCGATACTGACAGTTCCACGGCATCCGAGTGCTGGGTTCCGACTTTAATGATACCATCTGTTCCCAGTATTTCCGCGCGGGAATCATATCCATATTTTACGTACTGGGCTCCGGAGATCGTGCCTATGATTCCATTTTCAAACTCCAGGATTGTCTGGCAGGTATCATAGTATTCCGGATATTTTTCTGCCATTTCAGGGCTGCGGAAATTGCGGCCTGCTGCGTAAAGACTTTTCACCTCGCTGCCGGCGTACCACCGGAGGGTGTCAAAATCATGGCTGTTGACTTCACCGATAGGGCCATAGCTGCTTCTGACATCAAACATCCATTCCTTCGGTTCGCTGGGGCCATGCGTATTGGATCTGAGAGACGTGACCTGCCCGATAATGCCGCTATCGATCAGTTCCTTGCCGCGGCGGAAGTTTTTGTCAAATCTTCTCATAAATCCTACCTGAAGCTTTACCCCGTTTGCCCGGCAGGCTTCGATCATCTCGTCACATTCTCTGGGGCTCTCTGCCATCGGTTTTTCACAAAAGACATGCTTTCCCGCCTGGGCAGCCGCGATCACGATATCGTGATGGAATTTTGTCGGGGTCACTACAACGACTGCATCGATCTCGCTGTTTTTCAGCGCTTCTCTGTAATCCGTATAAATACAGGGTACTTCGATCTCCTCCCGGGCCAGCCGCAGGTTCTCTTCAAAAGGATCGCAGAGAGCGATAAGTTCTGCTCTCTTTACATTTCCGGCATAGCTTCTTGCGTGGATCATACCTGCTCTTCCGCAGCCGATCAGGCAGACTTTAATTTTTTCCATGATACCTTTCTCCTCATCTGAATGGTTTTTTGTCCCATACCACACCACAACATCTGCTATGGATTTATCTGAAGCCCGCCGCTTTCATTTCTTCTACAATCTGTATACCGCTGGAGGTTCCCAGACGGGTTGCGCCTGCTTCGATCATTGCTTTGGCCGCTTCAAAGCTGCGGATACCTCCCGCCGCTTTTACCTGTACATCTTCCCCGGCATACTGCTTCATTATCCGTACATGCTCCGGCTTTGCGCCGGCTGTGCCGAAACCGGTACTGGTCTTTACAAAATCCGGTTTTACCCGGGAGGCGACCTTCGCCACATCAATGATCTCTTCCTCTGTCAGGTAGCAGGTCTCAAAAATAACCTTGCAGCAGATTCCCGCTTTTCTCGCGACAGCTACGAGGGAACGCATTTCTTTTTCTATATAAGCGTAATCATGTTCCTTCACTTTTCCCACATTGCAGACGTAATCAAATTCCTGGCAGCCGTTTTTTACAGCGTCCTCCGCTTCCGCGGTCTTTGCCTCTATCGTCATCTGACCCAGTGGAAAACCGACAGCGGCACCGGTAAGCACCTCTGTGCCTTCCAGCATCTTCCGGCACATGGCAACCGGATAGGTATTGATCGCGACAGACTTAAACCCATATTCTGCCGCTTCCCCGCACAGCTTCCTGAAGTCCTCTTCTGTGGCATATGCCTTCAGATTTGTATGATCTACCATTGCCGCTACCTGTTTTATTGTCAGTTCCATGACCTTTCTCCTCCGTTTTTTCTGAGATGTTCTTTGGATTACTTTCATAAAAAGTTTTATTTGCTTTTGTTTTCTTTTACTTCATGGTACCAGATGACTTTTATTTTGTCAATAATATCTTTCATTTATTTGTATTTACTTTTATTTGACTTTTATTTCATCGGGGATTCTTGACTGTATTTCTTTATCCGTTTAAAATATGGGCAGTAATATTCCTGGAACACAATAAAATACTGTTTCAGACGGAATATGTACTTATACACATGGATAGCCAGGCAGGCATAGAAGGAGACAGCAAGTGGAAACGGAAAATGTAACCTATCTGAACAGGGCTGAAAAAATCATTGATATCCTTCGGGAAAAGGGGACTGTCAATGTCGGATATCTGGCAGAACTGTTTCATGTCAGCGGAACGACGATCCGGACAGATCTGAACCGCCTGGAAGAGAACGGCGAGATCGTCCGGACCCATGGGGGCGCCATGCTGCGTTCTTCCTATATCAGAGAATCAAGAATAGCGGAAAGAGAACACGAAGAAGAAAAGAACCGGATCGCGCAGGCGGCAGTTCAGTTCGTACACAATTCCGATACCATACTGATAGATACCGGAACGACCATGGCAGCTTTTGCCCGGGCACTTACACGGTCTTCTCTGAAGGAGCTGCGGATATTTACAATTGATCTGGAAATTGCGGCAGTTCTGGAAAATAATCCTTCCTTTGAGATCAGAATGGTCGGCGGCCGTGTAAGAAATGGTTTCCATTATTGTTATGGACACCAGGTAATAGAAGAAATAGGAAAATACAATTTTGAAAAGCTCTTCCTGGCAACCTCCGCCATGGAGAGCAGTCACGGATTAACTACATCGAATGTAGATCTCGCGGAATTAAAAGAAGCTATGATCCGGGCTTCAGGGACTATATATCTTTTGTCGGATTCCAGCAAAGCCGGGCAGGTGGATTTCCAGAGATTCGCAAATCTCCGGGATATCGATGTATGTATCACAGATCACAATATTCCCGCTGATATACTCGAAACATTCCGGGAACAGATGGGGACGGTCATAGCCATATGAGATTCCCTGACCCGGAACAGACAGTTCTCCGCGGAAAGTGGCGGATTACGCATCATGAGGGAGACTTCTATTGCCCTGAAAGCCGGCAGGCTGGGCGGATTCAGACGCGCAAGATAGCCAGGTTATTTATGGAGGATGGTTATGGAAATCATTATATGGCTGATCATAATGGTGCCGGTAAGTCTGCTGTTTACCTGCCTTGGAGTTTATGCCTGGAAACGGAAAAAGCCAATGTGGTTCTGGTCGGGAAGTACAGTCGAGGAATCAGAGATATCAGATATATCTGCATATAACAAAGCGAATGGGATTATGTGGATTGTTTTTTCGGCAATACTGTGGATCAGTACGGTTTTAGGGTGTCTGAATATGAAAACAGGTGGATTTATCCTGATTGCAGGCTGCATGGCCGGCGTTCCTGCTCTTCCGGTTGTTTACGGAAGAATCTGCAGAAAATACAGAAAATGAACGGCAATTGCAGTATGTCCTGATGCTGCGGAAGAATGTATTTCGGAAGTGACAGTATTCTTCATGATAACAGAGGAGTTGGAATAATATGCGGATAATTCTCGACTTTCCTTTACATACGGCAGCAGAGTCTGGAATAATACAGCTGACAGGACAGGATTGTGCAAGGCGGGGAAATAGATGAAAGCAGTGTTCGGATTTACAATTTTTTTTATTCTTGAAATAGTCTTCTTTTGTGTGATCAGAAAAGGAATGTTCATAAAAGAATCTGGAAGAACAGTCAGAGTATTATTTACCTTGGCTTTTGTTCTGATCTGGATGATCACTCTTAAGCTGATCGTGTTTCCACCGGTCAGTGCTGTACCAACAACGGGAGAATACGAGATCGTTTCTGAAGACTACTGGGTTACGGAAGATATAACGGATCCTTACACAAAGGACGGATTAAGGCAGCTTCAGGTGAGAAAATGGAGCCCGATGGATTGCAGTGATGATAATCCGGTGATCATAGCATCTCATGGATCCTGCGGAACTATTGATAATAATGTATCCCTGTATAGAGAACTGGCAAGTCATGGTTACATCGTTCTGGCGGTCGGCCATCCGGGGCAGGCAGCCATCTTGACCTTTGAAAACGGTAAAAGCACCGGACCCGACGGAATATTTCTGAAACAGTTGTCAGCCGCACAGCCTGACAAGGACCCGGATTATGCCCTCAGTGTATTTCATGAATGGATGGATATCAGGACAACAGATTTGAATGCTGTTATAGATAATTATCTTGTTCATAACGGGAATGCGAAGTTTATTGTGATCGGGCATTCACTGGGTGGTTCCGCTGCATATGCCATGGCCAGAATCAGAGATGATGTTGCAGGGTGCATTGCACTGGAATCTCCCTTCATGTATGACATGATCGGAACCCGGAACGGTAACTTTGTTTTTGATGAGAGCGATTATGATGTACCGCTGTTGAATATCTATTCGGATTCAGGTTATCCGATGCTTCGTAAATGGAAGCAGTATGGAAATAATGTACGATTCCTTGATGCTGAAAACGATAACTATACGAATATCCATTATGAAGGGATCGGGCATATGGGGCTATGTGATCTTTCTCTTGTATCGCCGCTTATAGCCTCGATACTTGACGGCAGGCTGCAGATGAAGGATGCTGGCACACAACTTTTGAGACTGAACCAGGATTGCATAAACTGGATCGAGGGTATAACAGGATAGCACATGCAGTCCCCGGCAGGGTAGACTGTGAACTGTAACCAGCTATACCCACGGCTGATCAGTAAAATATACTTGTGGCAGCAGTGCGCTTTATGATATGCTGTATTATAAGGAACTGTAAATAACCTGTACATCCTGTACATCCTGCGCGTCTGAATCCGCCCATGCTGCGTTGGTCCCGCCTCCAGGACAGAGAAATGAGCGGTGGGATTTAGTGACCCTGCTGTGACACGAAAAAAGAATACCGCGAGGTTTGATTTTGACAGGAGGTTTCCCAAGATGCCATCCTACTTACGGAGGAGCGCCATCCAGTCCGCACTCGGCAGCGTGATGTCCTATCGGGCACGGCTTGCGCTATGGGAAGCGGAAGGAAATGGGGCAGGGAACGGAAAAGGGGAAGGGACCGGGAAGCCG
>JAFOJB010000269.1 GCA_017420455.1 Blautia sp. | reverse complement strand
GGATGGATCTCGGTGAGCGTCCCGTTCTCGTCGCCGTGCTTTTCGATCTCAAAATGGGTATCTGCCATGGCGGCAATCTGGGGCAGATGGGTGATGCAGAGCACCTGCCTGTGCCGTCCGATCCGGGCCATTTTTTCGGATACCTTCTGGGCAGTTCTCCCGCTGATGCCGGTATCGATCTCGTCGAAGATCAGGGTTTCGATCTGGTCCCGGTCGGCCAGGATGGTCTTGATCGCCAGCATGATCCTGGAAAGCTCTCCGCCGGAGACGATATTCCCCAGAGGCTTCAGGCTTTCACCCGGATTCGGCGCGATCTCGAACTCAATATCATCGATGCCGTTTTCGGAAAAATGTTCCCTTTTGTCAAAACGGATCCGGAAGCGGACATCCGGGAAATTCAGCTCTCTGAGCTCCTGGATGATCTCTTTTTCCAGATCCAGGGCGTATTGTTTCCGGATATCGGAAAGAGAAGCGCTTTCCTTTGCAAGGACAGCTTCGGCCTTTTTCTTCTTTTCCTTCAGCAGAGACAGGTTCTCCTCAAAATTCTGCAGCTCCAGAAGCTGCTTTTTCCTGCCCTCCAGATATTCCAGGATAGCCTCTGTTGTCTGCCCGTATCTGGATTTCAGCGAATTCAGAAGATCCAGGCGCTTCTCCGTTTCATAGAAGGTCTCCTCGTCGAATACCAGCTCCTCCAGGTAGGAGGAAAGATCCCTGTTGAAATCGTTCAGAAGGCTGTCCACATCTGTAAGAGCCGAATACATGGGAGCAAGCTCCTCGTCGTACGTGAGGACCCGGCTCATTTCCCTGAGACTCTGTCCTGTCAGATCCCCGGCTCCGCCATCATTTCCCGTCATGTTGTGGATTTCCTGCAGAGTGGTAAGAATCTGACGGCTGTTGGTCATCTTTCTGTAGAGCTTTTCCAGCTCCTCGTCCTCGCCGGGCTGAAGAGAGGCTTCTTCGATCTCCCGGATCTCGTATTCCAGGAAGGAAATCTCCCGGTTCCTTTGCTCGTCATTTGTATTCATGGATTCCAGTTTCCGGCAGACCTCTTTATACTTTGAAAAGGCCTCCTTCACAGAACCGTACCTTGCGGCTGTCTCTTCTCCGCCATAGGCGTCCAGGATCTGAAGCTGCGCTTCCCGGTGCAGCAAAGACTGATGCTCGTGCTGCCCGTGGATATCCAGGAGCACGGATGCCGCTTCCTTCATCTGGCTGATGGTGCAGGCTTCTCCGTTGATCCTGTTAATGCTTCTTCCCTCTGTGATCCTGCGCGACATGAGGATCTGGCCTTCCTCCGGTTCGATTCCCAGTTTTGAAAGCGTCTCAAGCGCGTGCCGGTTTTCCGGCTGAAAGATCAGCTCTACCAGCGCGTAGGAAGCATTTTCACGGATCATGGGCTTCCGGGATTTCGCTCCCAGGATCAGCTGCATGGATCCCAGAAGGATGGATTTTCCGGCTCCGGTCTCTCCTGTAAGGATATTGAGACCGGGCCCGAAATCTACCTCTGCTTCCTCGATCAGCGCCAGATTCTTCACATGAAGATGAACAAGCATTGTTTCTCCTTTACATCAAAAATTCTCTTAATTTCTTTACTACTTCCAGTGCCTGCTGCTCATTTTTCGTGACGCACATAATCGTATCATCCCCGGCAATGCAGCCAAGTATCTCCGGCCACCGCAAAGCGTCCAGCGCGGCTCCTACGCCCATGGCCATACCGGGAACTGTACGGATCACAGTAATATTCTGCCCGACATCCATAGATACAAGGGCTTCTCTCAAAACTCTGGCATATTTGTCTCCGAGAGCCTTCGGCTGTTCCTGCAAAATCGCGTAGTGGGATCTTCCGTCCCGCCCCGTAACCTTCGTCATGTTCAGCGCCCGGATATCTCTTGAAACAGTAGCCTGTGTCACTTTAAATCCTGCCTCATTCAGTTTTACCGCCAGTTCTTCCTGTGTATCAATTTCATATCTGCGGATCAGTTCTTTGATCTTTTCATGCCGTGCCACCTTCATGATCAGCACCCCCTGGTTAATATTTTACTGTATAAGGACCGGAAGAATCCCTTCTTCCGTCTTCCTTCTACGTATTACTGGCATGGTTCCGCAAAAAGCGTATTGCCTGCCAGGATCTGTAAAGCTCTAAGGATCTTCCGGAATTACCTGTACATTCTGCCCGTCATTCCCGGCTAATCCATTTTCTGACGTAATACTTCCAGAAAACTCAGGTGATTCAGTTTCAGGATCCTTGTTTTTTCTTCGGATCTTCGTATGACGATGCGGTCTCCTGTCTGCATGGCCACGACGGTATCTCCGTCGAAAAAAGCAGTTCCTTTCTCTGTGGTTCCATGACGTCCCGGTCCCAGCTCTATTGTTACGACATCATCCGGCGACAGGACGATGCTCCTTGCATTCATGGTATGAGGCGCCACCGGAGTCATCAGGATCATTGCCGCGTTCGGCGCCACCACCGGTCCTCCCGCGGACAGGCTGTAACCCGTGGACCCGGTCGGCGTGGAAATGATGATGCCGTCCGCGTCATAGGAATTCAGATATTCGTTGTTGACAAAATTTTTAAAGCTGATCACCCGCAGATTTCCATCCCTGGTGATCACGATATCATTCAGTGCAATGCTCTGGCCGATGCTCTCCCTGCCCCGGTAGACCGTGCCGGAAAGCATCATACGTTCCTCGATCTCGTACTGGTCACACAGAAGCTTATCCAGAGAAGGGTAGATGGAATGCCGGTCCACCTCGGCCAGAAACCCCATCGTCCCAAGATTGATCCCGATGAGAGGGATGTCCAGGTGCACCAGGTCCCCGGCTGCCTGCAGCAGGGTCCCGTCGCCCCCCAGCACGATCACGCACTGGGTATCCTTCGGAACCTTGTCCGGATCCGTGTAATGATAGGTTCCGTCCATCCTGTGCTCTGCCTGGCATACGGAAAGAACGCAGCCCCGCTCTTCCAGATATTTTTCGATTTTTCCGGTGATCAGAAGCTCTTTGTCTTTGTCGCTGTTGGTGATAATGTAAAATCTGTTCATTTCTTTGTACGGATGTCCGGTCCGCTGGTATCCAGCAGGTCATGCGCTGCTTTCACAATATCTTCCGGGCTGTCCGGAAAATCCGGGACGATCTCTTCCCCCTCCGGCTTTTTTTTCAGATAAAGGAGATATTCGATATTCCCTTCCGGCCCCTTTACCGGCGAGAAGGTAAGCGCCGCGGGGAGGAAATGGACAGAGCACGCGAAGGAAATCACCTTTTCGATCACCTCCAGATGCACCTGGGGATCTCTCACTACTCCCTTTTTCCCCACCTTTTCTCTCCCTGCTTCAAACTGAGGCTTGATCAGGCATACCACCTCTCCGTTCCCGGAAAGGATTTCCCGCACAGCGGGGAGTACCTTTGTCAGGGAAATGAAGGAAACGTCGACAGAGGAAAAATCCACCGGCTCCCCGATATCCTCTGGTTTTACATACCGGATATTTGTCTTTTCCATACAGACCACTCTGGGATCGTTCCGAAGCTTCCAGTCCAGCTGTCCGTAACCCACATCCACGGCGAAAACCTTTCTGGCGCCGTTCTGCAGCATACAGTCGGTAAAGCCCCCGGTAGAAGCGCCTACATCCATACAGACAAGACCCGAAAGCTCCAGGGAAAACTCCTGCATCGCCTTCGCAAGCTTCAGACCTCCCCGGCTCACAAAAGGCAGAACATTTCCCCGGACCTCGATCCGGGCGGTTTCCGGAAACATGGTTCCGGCTTTATCCTCCTTCTGCCCGTCCACATATACATCCCCTGCCATGATGCAGGCCTTTGCTTTCTCCCGGGAAGTACAGAGTCCCTGCTCCACGAGAAGAATATCCAGTCTTTTTTTCATCGTTTCTCCCAGCTGTCCTTCACAGCCTGTATCAGGTCGTCCTCGGAAATTCCTGCCTGACAGCGCAGCGAAGATACGCTTCCATGAGACCAGAACCGGTCCGGCACTGCCAGGCTTGCTGTCCTTACCTCCGGATGCTTTTCCTCCATATAGGCCTTTACATGTTCGCCGTAACCGCCGCTCTGCACATTCTCTTCGATGGTGACGAGCGCATGGTATTTCTCAGCCAGCCTGTCAAGGAGCGCCGTATCCAGCGGATGTACAAAACGGACATTCACGAGCGACGGGCAGATTCCCTCCGCCTGCAGCTTCGATACAGCCGAAAAGGCCGTTTCCGTCATACTTCCGACAGAAAGGATACAGACCTCCCTTCCCTTATGCAGGATATCGTGTACTCCGGAAGATATCGGTACTTCCCCGGTATCCGGAAACGTGCAGGCTTCTCCTTTGGGATAGCGGATCGCCACGGGCCCTTCAGCCTGGACGGCATACTCCAGCATCTGCTTCAGTTCCTTTCCATCCTTCGGCGCCAGAACCACCATGTTCGGCATCAGCGAAAGATAGGAAAGATCGAAACAGCCATGGTGTGTCTCTCCGTCTGCTCCTACAAAGCCCGCCTGGTCGATGGCAAATACCACATGCAGGTTCTGCATGCAGATATCATGCATCAGCTGGTCGAAGGCTCTCTGCAGGAAGGAGGAATAGATGGCCGCCACCGGTATCATTCCTCCAAGGGCAAGGCCGGCTGCAAAGCTCACCGCATGCTCTTCCGCAATTCCCACATCAAAAAAACGATCCGGGTATTTCCTGGCGAACCTGGACAGCCCGGTTCCTTCCGGCATGGCGGCTGTGATGGCTGCCAGGGAAGGATATTTCTCCCCTAGCTCGCAGACCGCTTTGGAGAAAATAACCGTAAACGCCGGATTATTCTTTTTTTCGAGTGGTTTTCCTGTGGAAATGGTAAAGGGTCCGGTGCCGTGGAACCGGTCCGGATGCCTGCGGGCAGGCTCATAGCCTCTTCCCTTTTCTGTCAGCACGTGAACCAGCACCGGTCCGTTGACCTTCTTCGCTTCGTTGAAGAGCCGCATCATCTGACGCATATCATGGCCGTCCACCGGTCCCAGATAGGTAAGCCCCATATTTTCAAAGAGCATGCCGGGGATGAAAAGCTGCTTGATGCTGCTCTTGGTTTTCCGGACATTATCGACGATCTTCTCCCCGATCCCCGGAATCCTGTTCAGGGTTTTTGTTACCTTAAGCTTCAACCCGGTGTAGGCCTGTGCTGTCCGTATGGCCGAAAGATAGATGGACATGCCTCCTATATTCCGGGAAATGGACATGGTATTATCGTTCAGTACAATGATAAAATTCGTCTTGAGAAGCGCTGCGTTATTCATCGCTTCATAAGCCATTCCGCCCGTAAGAGCCCCGTCCCCGATAACGGCCACTACACGGTAGTCCTGGCCGCAAAGATCCCTGGCCCGGACATAGCCCAGAGCCGCAGAGATGGAATTGGAGCTGTGGCCGGCATCGTAGGCGTCGCAGCTGCTTTCCTTACGCTTGGGAAAGCCGCTGATCCCCCCTTCCTTCCGAAGAGTTCCAAAGGCATCCTTCCGT
>JAFOJB010000268.1 GCA_017420455.1 Blautia sp. | reverse complement strand
TTGCAGCTGCCCACGGGGAAGAGCTTCGTACAGGCATTGCCTATGGATCCTTCAATTAAGGATTCTTTTTTACAGTGATTCTTTTTATAATGATTCTTCTGATTGTGATTCTTCTGATTGTGATTCTTCTGATAAATTAAAAAGCCTGTCATCGTCTTCTGCGGTACCATCCGCCTCTGACGATGACAGGCTTTTCCTGTCTCTTCTCTGTGTTTCTGAATAATCTTCCGGTACCTCCGGAAGGAATAAAATGCGGACTGCTCAGCTTCATCCGCAGACGCGCCTTAACGGCTCTTATTCATCCAGAAGCTCATAGTAGATATATCCTTCTGTTCCGCGATACCTTACCCTGACCCAGTCGCCCTCCTGTCCGAGCTTTTCCAGTGAGGTGCCCTCCGGAACGACATCGAGGACTTCGCTGTCTCCATCGGCGCTTTCTCTCATGTTGCTGGCGTCATTTGTGGTAACGGTGGGACCGTCGGATGTATTCGAACTCTCCTGGTTTCCTGAACTGCCGTCTATGGAAGCTTCTTCTCCGAGCCCGGCAAGGAAGGACGCGAGATTTGCGTCATCCTCCTGAACCTTCTGGTACTCGCCTTTTACACGGTTCTTCAGGCTCAGGACATCGTCTGCGGAATCAAGCTGCCTGATATAGGACGCCACAGATGTATCTGAAAGATAATTGCTGTCTATCTTCAACCTGCCGTCTTCCGTAACTATATAGAACTGGCCCAGGATGGGAACCGGAGTATTATATCCGCTGTAGATGATATTGTAGGTTACGTAAGCTACGTAAGCACCCTCCGTAAGCCCGTCTTTTGTGTAGATGCCGGTAATTTCGTAGCTGCTGACGATTTTGGAATCTTCCTTTACTTTCGCTTCATCAGCCGGAGAGAAATCCACGGTAATATCATTTAAAGTATCGATATCAACATTCTCACAGGCTTTATAATAGTTTGTGATCAATGTGGTGACTTCCGCATTCGCAGTTGCCAGGCTGCTGCTCCCCCCGGCAGTCTCTGACCCGCCCGCAAGCGACCTGTCGCCGGCTGAGGTACCATCCTGATCTGTTGTGATTTCTGTTGTTTCGCCATCCCCCTTGCTCCCCTTTTTAGACCCGGCACACGCACGTATGCTAAAAACAAGGACAAGGACTACCAGCAGGATCGCCCCGCCCAACATGAAATAGCGAAGGTTGTCTGACAACCATTCCCTGAATTCATCCAAGTCTTCATCCCCCCTTAATAAAAATAGCCCGGGATTAAATACCCCGGGCAAACACACCTGAAGGGAATCGAACCCCCGCACATGGTACCGGAAACCACTGCTCTATCCACTGAGCTACAGGTGCTTAAACAGGACGAATTTCTTATCACCCTCGGTATTAATATAACACAATCAAATCTTATTGTAAAGATTTTTCGGAAAACAGAAATAAAATAGTCCCTTTTGGAAACTGTCCACAGTCAGACCGGCCGGGAATCGGATGTGCTTTCAGGGTGTATCACAGAAACAGGCCCCTGTTGCACGCCAGATGCGTGTCAGGGAACCCGTCCCCGTGACACACATCCGGCGTTCTGAAGCTGAATCCAGGCCTGTCCCTGCGAAAATCTGAACAGCAGCCCTTTTCCGGCGGAACAGTCCTGCGGAACTCCGGTCCCTGCCGGTCTGCTTTTTCTGATTCTATATTATCCGGGAGTTTTTTCTGTATTTTGTATTTTACATGCCGCAGTCAGCTTTCCGTACCTGAAAATCAGGCTTTCGGCTGTTCCTGCGTATTTCCTCCTTTAATTTTTTTCAGGAGGAACAACGCTGCAAACATCAGCGCGATCGCAGCAGGCAGGGCAACGAAGGCCACCGGTACCACTCCGGCGACAATATAAGCTACGAAGCTTACTGCCGCTACCGTAATGGCATAGGGAAGCTGCGTGGATACGTGGGTTACATGGTCACACTGCGCACCGGCGCTGGCCATGATGGTGGTATCGGAGATCGGTGAACAGTGATCGCCGCAGACGGCTCCTGCCATACAGGCAGATACGCACACTACGCCAAGAGGCTCTGTAAGCGGGAACACACCCAGGGTGATCGGAATCAGGATTCCGAAGGTTCCCCAGCTGGTTCCTGTAGCGAAGGAAAGGAAACAGGCGATCAGGAAGATAATGGCGGGAAGCAGGATCTGGAAGCTTCCTGCGGAATTTGTCACCAGTTTTTCCACAAACTGCTTTGCGCCGAGACTGTCCGTCATGGCTTTCAGGCTCCAGGCAAAGGTCAGGATCAGGATCGCAGGTACCATGGATTTGAAGCCTTCCGGAATGCAATTGGTGATTTCCTTGAAAGGAATGACTCTGCGGAGCAGATAATAGATCACAGTAATAACCAGTGTCACGGCAGACCCCAGCATCAGGCCGACAGACGCATCCGAATTGGAGAAGGCGTCCAAAAAGCTTTCACCGGAGAAGAATCCGCCGGAATAGATCATACCGATCACGCAGGAAACGATCAGAACGACGATGGGCAGTACCAGGTCCATCACCTTCCCGTTGGGATTGGCAGTTTCCGACTGGGTGTCTGACATTCTCCTGACGCCGGAAAAGATATCCCCGTTCTCCTTCGCGTTCTTCTCATGTCTTGCCATGGGTCCGAATTCCATACCCGTAACAGCCAGGAATACCATCATGATAATGGTCAGGATAGCGTAGAAATTGAAGGGAATCGCCCTGATAAACAGGAAGAGGCCATTTCCCTCCTCCACATAGGAGGATACGGCTGCTGCCCAGGAGGATACCGGCGCGATGATACAGACCGGCGCAGCTGTCGCGTCGATGAGGTACGCCAGCTTTGCTCTGGAGATTTTACTCTTATCTGCCACAGGCCGCATAACGCTTCCTACCGTAAGGCAGTTGAAATAATCGTCGATGAAGATGAGGATGCCCAGCGCAATGGTAGCCAGCTGCGCACCGGCTCTGCTGCGGATATGGTCTGAGGCCCAGCGTCCGAAGGCTGCGGACCCGCCGGCCTTGTTCATAAGCATGACCATGATGCCGAGGATGACCAGGAATACCAGGATACCTACATTATACGTATCTGCCAGGGAAGCAACAATACCATCGTTAAACACATGTGTCAGGGTTCCCTCAAAACTGAAGTTGGAATACAGGAGTCCTCCTACGATGATTCCGACGAAGAGGGATGTGTAAACCTCTTTGGTGATGAGGGCCAGACCGATGGCGATGACTGCGGGCAGCAAAGCCCAGGCTGTCATATAGTATGGGGAGGACGGCGCCTCTTCTGCTTCTTCTGCCAGGACTCGCAGCG
>JAFOJB010000267.1 GCA_017420455.1 Blautia sp. | reverse complement strand
GGTTACTATTCACAGCCCTCCACAACATTCGGAATTCCCGCCCTGCGGGCTCTCCTGGCGCTTCGCGCCTGAATTCCTCATGTTGTGGAGTGACAGCTTTCGCAGTCCTGCCCGGATATGAGACCGGATTTTCTGTGCAAGCACAAAAATTCGGTCTCATATCCGGGCAGGCTGTGAATAGTAACTCCGGCGGCAATACATGTCACATTGCTGGCTGACAACAACGCAGTCAGATTTGGATTTTGGCACGTAGAATTCGGAAGTTATTTGTGAACAGTGCCTCAGCAGTTCCTTACATATAAGAGACCGGAAAAAGCCGGAGAAAACGGAAAAAATGGAATCCGTTTTTTCCGGCTTTTCCATATCCGCGAAAAGATGTATACTCTCCTTATAACAATGGAGAACCTGACATCAGAAGAAGGGAGAACGTACATGAAATTTACAGAAGGATACTGGCTGAGAAGCGAGAGAGCAAACGGACTTTTTGCCGCCCAGGCTTACACGGTTGAAAAAATCCCCGGCGGAATGAGGGTCATTGCACCGACGGCAAAAATCCAGGGGAGGGGAGATACCCTGAACATGCCGGTCATCACCATTGAATTCATCGCCGCCGGAGAGGGAACCATCAAGGTAAACGCCTGGCATTATGAGGCGTATGACGCCCATCTGCCGGAATTTGAAAAAACGGAGGAGCAGATCGAGCCGGAGGTCACGATCACGGAAGAAGAAGCCGTCCTGGATACCGGACTTGTGAAGGTACGGGTCCGCAGAAAGGATTTCTCATACTCCTTCGAGGCGGGAGGAAAGGTCCTGACAGGCTGCGGATTCCGCAACCTGGGCCTGATGCGCTGGGACCGCCGCGTCTCCTCCATGTACGGCGGTGACCACTACCTTCGGGAGGTATATGAGCCCTATATGCTGAATGAACTGTCTCTCTCGGTGGGCGAGTGCGTCTATGGCTTCGGCGAGCGCTTTACGGCCCTGGTAAAAAACGGACAGACGATAGAGACCTGGAATGAGGATGGAGGAACCGCCTCCCAGATTTCCTACAAGAGCATTCCGTTCTACATGACGAACAGGGGCTACGGAGTCTTTGTAGACAGCCCGGACCTGGTTTCCTTCGAGGCAGCCAGCGAAAAGGTGGAATATGTCGGCTTTTCCGTTCCGGGTGAAAAGCTTTCCTATTACTTGTTCTACGGTCCTTCTCCTGCGGAGATTCTGAGACGCTACACAGCCCTCACCGGCCGTCCGGCTCTGCCCCCGGCCTGGTCCTTCGGCCTCTGGCTCTCCACCTCCTTCACCACCAATTATGATGAAGAAACCGTAACCTCCTTTATTGACGGCATGTTCGAAAGGGACATCCCCTTAAGCGTTTTCCATTTTGACTGCTTCTGGATGGAAGCCTTCCACTGGTGTGATTTCGAATGGGATAAAAAGTGTTTCCCGGATATCAGGGGGACCATCCGTCGGCTCCATGAAAAGGGGTTGAAGGTCTGCTGCTGGATCAATCCCTATATCGCCCAGGGAACGGATTTCTTCCGGGAAGGAGTGAAGGGCGGCTATCTTCTGAAAAGGGAAGACGGAAAAGGCGTCTGGCAGACAGACAACTGGCAGGCCGGCATGGGAATCGTGGATTTCACCAATCCGGCGGCCGCCAGATGGTATATCGATAAGCTCCGCACGATCCTGGACTGCGGGGTAGACTGCTTTAAGACGGATTTCGGTGAAAGGATCCCCGTCAATGTCAGATACTTCGACGGCAGCGATCCCCAGGCAATGCACAACTATTATACTTACCTGTACAACAAGGCTGTCTTCGAACTGCTTCAGGAGGTAAGAGGAGAAAAGGAGGCAGTGCTCTTTGCCAGAAGCGCCACCGCCGGCGGTCAGAAATTCCCGGTGCACTGGGGCGGCGACTGCTTTGCCAATTATCCCTCCATGGCGGAAACGCTCCGAGGCGGTCTTTCCTTCGCCATGAGCGGTTTTGCCTTCTGGTCCCATGATATTTCGGGTTTTGAAAGCACCGCTTCTCCGGATCTGTACAAAAGATGGGCAGCCTTCGGTCTTCTGTCCACCCACAGCAGGCTTCATGGCTCCGGCTCCTACAGAGTTCCGTGGCTGTTCGACGAGGAAGCCAGCGAGGTTGTCCGCCATTTTACCAGAAAGAAATGCACTCTGATGCCTTACCTTTACAGTCAGGCTGTCCTTGCCCACGAAGAGGGGATACCTGTGATGCGTCCCATGGTCTTCGATTTCACCGACGACCCGGCCTGCGCCTACCTGGATACCCAGTACATGCTGGGACCCTCCCTCCTTGCGGCGCCTGTTTTCCGGGAAGACGGTATTGCCGGATATTACCTTCCCGAAGGAAAATGGACGCACCTGTTTACCGGTGAGACCAGAGACGGCGGCAGGTGGCAGGAGGACAGGTGCGACTACTTCTCCC
>JAFOJB010000266.1 GCA_017420455.1 Blautia sp. | reverse complement strand
TGTACACAAATAACTTCCGAATTCTGCTTGCCCAAATCCAAATCTGACTGCGTTGTTGTCAGTCAGCGATGCCCGCATCGCTTCCTTCCGCCGCCTTGCAGATTTGAATTTGTTCTGCGCAGCTTTCGGAAGTTATTTGTGTACAGTGCCTTTGCAGTCTGCGCAGGCTTTTTCGACAGATCCTTAACCACAGCTTCAGTACTCCCCGAAACGGGGAAGAACTGCGGTTATTCTTTAAATTCCACGATCGTGACTCCGGCGTCCCCTTCTCCAAACTCCCCGAGCCGGTAGGACTTCACAGACTTCTGCTTCCTCAGATAGTTGTGGATACCCTGCCGAAGGGCGCCGGTGCCTTTTCCATGAACGATCCGTACGGATTTCATATGAGCAAGATACGCATCGTCCAGATATTTATCGAGTTCCGCGATGGCTTCGTCCACCGTTTTGCCAAGGAGATTGATCTCCGTGGAGATACTGGAGGCTTTGGACATCCTGATCTTTCCTGCCCCGGTCCGTTTCGCGGCAGCAGAGGAGCTCTCTTCCTCCTCCGCAAGCTCCAGGTCGGAAATATGTACTTTGGAACGGATGATTCCCATCTGGACAAAAAGGTATCCCTTCGGGTCCGGATGGCTGCTGACCGTGCCCTTCAGGTTCATGCTGAGTACCCGGACGGATTCCCCGAGCTTCAGATCCTGAGGCGTCAGCTCCTTTTTCGGCTTTCTGACAGGAGCGGTCTTTGTCATGCCGCTGCCGGCGGCGTCCATGCGCTCCCGGAGGAGCTGGCGTTCCTTTTCAAAGGCGGCCATATCCACATGATCCTTCTGGAATTTCCGGAACATTTTCATGGACTGGTCCGCATATTCCTTCGCGTCCCGCAGGATCGCGTGGGCCTGTTCATTTGCCTCCCGCAGGATCCGGTCCTTCTGGGCGGAAAGCTTCTCCTGGCTTTTTTCCATCTGGGAACGAAGCTCTTCGGTTTCTGCCTTCAGCCTCTCGATCTCCTGCCGCTCGTTTTCTATGGTGACGCGGTTCTGCTCCAGAGAGGTAAGAACATCCTCGAAGGATTCATCCTGCTCTGTGATCTGTTCCTTTGCCTTATTGATGATAAAATCCGGAAGTCCCAGCTTCGATGAGATCGCAAAGGCGTTGCTTTTTCCGGGAACCCCGATCAGGAGCCGGTAGGTGGGACGAAGGGTTTCCACATCAAATTCACAGCAGGCGTTCTCCACGCCCTTTGTCGCCAGGGCGTAAACCTTCAGCTCGCTGTAGTGGGTGGTGGCCATGGTGCGGATCTGCTGGTTATGCAGATACGAAAGGATCGCGATGGCCAGGGCCGCTCCCTCAGTGGGGTCTGTTCCTGCTCCCAGCTCGTCGAACAGCACCAGAGACTGGTAATCTGCCTTTTCCAGGAAGGATACTACATTTGTCATATGCGAAGAAAAGGTACTCAGGGACTGCTCGATACTCTGTTCGTCGCCGATATCCGCGTAAACCTCCGTAAAAACAGAAAGCTCGCTCATATCAGCCGCCGGAATATGGAGCCCCGCCTGCCCCATCATGGTCAGGAGGCCGACGGTTTTCAGGGAGACTGTCTTTCCGCCGGTATTAGGGCCGGTGACCACAAGAAGATCGAAATCATCTCCCAGCCGGATATCGATGGGAACAGCCTTTTTCTTCTCTATGAGCGGATGCCGGGCCTTCCGCAGGCGGATCCGCCGGTCTTCGTTGAAAACAGGCTCCGTGGCGTTCATATCCATGGCAAGCAGGGCTCTGGCGAAGACAAAATCCAGCTCCACCATAATGGAAAGATCCTCCAGAATGGCCTCCCGGTCCGCTGCCGTGCGCTCGCTCAGAGTGGCAAGAACAACCTCGATCTCCTTCTGCTCGTTCAGCTCCAGCTCCCGAAGCTCATTGTTCAGCCGTACGACGGCCATGGGCTCTATGAAAAGGGTGGCGCCGGTGGAGGACTGGTCATGGATCATTCCGGGCACCTGGTTTTTGTTTTCTGCCTTTACAGGAATGCAATAGCGGCCATTGCGCATTGTGACCACGGAGTCCTGCAGATAGATTCTGGCGCTGCCGTTCACGATGGAATTCAGCTGGGAATGGATCCGGTCGTTGACAGCGCGCATGTTTCTCCGGATGGAGCGAAGAGCAGGGCTGGCGTCGTCGCTGATCTCGTCCTCAGAAAGGATGCACCGCCGGATCTCCGAGACCAGAGGCGTGCAGGGAGCAAGACTCTGGAACATGCCGTCCAGGGAATCCGGGGCTTCCTCGGTGCGCTCGTTCCGGGAATACGCTTTTACCTTGTTGACATTTTCAAGAAGAGAGCAGATCGCCAGAAGCTCGGTAATACCCAGGGTGCTTCCCACCTCCAGCCTTTTCAGGGAACCCCGCACATCCTTCACGCTTCCGAAGGAAATGCCGCCCTTTTTGAACAGTCTGGAAAGGGCATCCCGGGTCTGCACCTGGAGATGCCGGATCCTGTCGATATCATCCAGCGGTACCAGATTGCGGCACAGCTCCTTTCCCATGGCAGAAGAAGCCTTCTCTGCCAGCATATCCACAATTTTATAAAATTCCAATGCCTTAAATGCTTTCTGATTCATAAATACTCCATAAAAATCTTATTTTACCATCATTTTACAATATATCTGCACT
>JAFOJB010000265.1 GCA_017420455.1 Blautia sp. | reverse complement strand
TCTTTATCTGCCAGGCAGGATCTTCTCCTGCCAAACATACTGTTTTACTTCTCCGTACGGAGAGTTTTTACGGACGCTCCTTTAAAGAGAATACCGTCCACGGTGATGATCTCCGCCCCGGTGATCCTGGGGTTCTCGATCAGGTTGATCAGACGGTTTGCCGCGATTCTTCCGATGGCTTCCGTATCCTGGCACATGGTCGTGAGCTTCGGCTCCAGTATCCTGGCTGCCGTGATTCCGTCAAAGCCTACTATGGAGACGTCATCCGGCACCCGCATTCCTCTCTCCCGGATCTCATTGAAGCCGCCGAAGGCCGCATAATCATCCGGATAAAAGATACAGGTCGGAGGATCAGGAAGGTTCAGCAGGAACCTTGTTTCCTGAGCCGCCATATCCGCATCCCTGTAAGGACATACCCTGAGGTAATCCTCCGGGATGGTGAGCCCCAGACTGACTGCCGTTCTGTAGAAACTTGTCAGCCGGGCACGGGTCACTGCCGAATCATCACCATGAATATAGGCAATCTTGCGATGCCCTTTCTGGTATACAAAATCCACCAGTTTTTCCATACCCTGCGCGTTATTTGACATAACTGCTGTTCTGCTGTCGAAGATATGATCGATGGTAACAACAGGAAGATTTGATCTGACCAGTTCCTGTATTTCATCTGCGTAAAAATCCACGCAGGCGATCACTACTCCATCCACGCCCCGGTACCGGCAGTGCTCATAATAATTCATGCTCCTGCCGGAGCCCTTGCGGATGGTAAAGGTAATATCATATCCTCTTTCCTGAGAAGTTTTCCGAAAGCTTTCCAGCACATGATTGAAATAGTCGTGCGTCAGGCCGCTCTGCGAATCATCGAAAAACAGGACGCCAAGGTTATAGCTGCGTTTTGTCTTCAATGCCCTTGCAGAAGAATTCGGAAGATACCCCATCTCGGCAGCTGTTTTCAGCACCAGGTTCTTGGTCTCGGGACCGATATCCGTGTAATCATTGAGAGCTTTGCTGACCGTTGCTACGGATACGTTGCATCTTTTCGCGATTTCTTTCATAGAAACCATAGGTCTGCCTCAATTCTTTCTGCTTTTCCTTAATCGTTTTCGTAAGGCTATCATACAACCCGCAGTTCAAAAATGCAAGTATTATTTTCGATTTTTTCATGTTTTTTGTGCGTTTCGGCTTTTTCTACAATTTCACACGCTTTTTTCCTTCTGTAAACTGTTCAAATAAGGCATTTCGACGGCTAAAAGCAGCGAAATCTTTTCGTTACGGCTGGATGCGTCCCCTCCAGGAAGGATGGCCAGGTTTCGAAATAGCGTCTTTTTCGCAGATATTCCTGATTTCGCAGCCTGTTTTCGTCCTCTTTTTCCGTTTCCCCTCAGTTTTCTTCCCGGTCCGTTTCTTCATCTTCCTTTATTTTCTACAATATCATACGGAAATTCTGATGAAAAAGTGTTGCTTTTGTCCTGTTTATCATATATACTACAGAAGAAATACCGTTTAAATCATTCTCATCCTCTGTTTACTAATTCGTTTTCGTATTCGTACTTATTCTGCAGCATTCTTCCCGGCAACAGAAAAACCTGTCTGTACGGCGTATTGCCTGCAGGGATCATGTATCACATTCTTTTTCAGAACCAATCCTGATCATACCCATTAAATCATACCCATTAAGGAGGACAAACATGAAATTCGGTTACTTTGATGACGCCGCAAAGGAATATGTCATCACCACTCCCAGAACACCCCTTCCCTGGATCAATTATCTTGGCTCCAAGGATTTCTTTTCCCTGATTTCCAATACCTGCGGAGGCTACAGCTTCTATAAAGACGCCAAGCTTCTGAGGATCACCCGTTACCGTTACAACAATATCCCCGCAGATTCCAATGGCAAATACTACTATATTAAAGATGGAGAAAATATCTGGAATCCGGGTTTCATGCCTTCCCGCACTCCTCTCGACGAATACGAGTGTCGTCACGGTCTTTCCTACAGCCATTTCCACGGCGCCAGGAACGGACTTAGCGCGGACCTTCTGGCCTTTGTTCCTGTGGATGCGTCCTGCGAGGTAAACCGCCTGACCCTCACCAATACCTCCGCCTCGGAAAAGAGTTTTTCTGTCTTCTCCTATGTAGAGTTCTGTCTCTGGAATGCCGTAGATGATGGTTCCAACTTCCAGCGGAATCTCTCCACCGGTGAGGTAGAGATTGAAGGCAGCACCATCTATCACAAAACAGAATACAGAGAGCGCCGTAACCACTACAGCTTCTTCTCCGTCAATGCCCCTGTCGATGGCTTCGATACCAGCCGGGATGATTTTCTCGGTGCCGGAAACGGGAACGAATTCCCGGACGCCGTCGCAGAGGACAAAGCACGTAATTCCGTAGCCAGCGGGTGGTATCCCATCGCCAGCCATCAGATCAGAGTCACGCTGAAACCAGGCGAAAAGAAGGATCTGATCTTTGTTCTCGGCTACAGCGAGAATCCCCAGGATCAGAAATTCCTGTCTCCCAACGTCATCCGCAAGGATGGCGCCCATGCCCTTCTTGCGCAGTTTGATACTGTCGAAAAGACAGAGGCAGCCTTCGAAGAACTGAAAGCCTACTGGAACGGCCTGCTTTCCACCTTCATCGTGAACAGCGGCAACGAACACATCAACCGGATGGCAAACATCTGGAACCAGTACCAGTGCATGATCACCTTCAACATGTCCCGTTCTGCTTCCTATTATGAATCCGGAATGGGCCGGGGCATGGGCTTCCGGGATTCCTGCCAGGATCTTCTGGGCTTTGTCCACCTGGTGCCGGAGCGCGCCAGAGAGC
>JAFOJB010000028.1 GCA_017420455.1 Blautia sp. | reverse complement strand
CTTACAGAGACATTGGAGAAACCCTTCCGCTGGGCAGGCTATAAGGACGGAGACTGTGGAAACGGATATGCCGTCTGGGCTCCGGATCTTATCTATAATCCCTGGTATCAATGGGAAAACGGGGATACCGGAGCCTATATGCTCTATCTCTGTACTTCCTCTACCTGGAGAAGGTCCTGCATCAGCTTCCTGGTTTCCAGAGAGATCCGGGGAGAATATGAATTCGGAGATACCATCGTATACTCCGGCTTTACCAAAAACGGAGAATATGACGGCAGCAGCACCCGGGACACCACCTGGAGCAATGATTACCTGAATCTTTCGGAGCTGGTGGAGCTCGGAGCAGAAAACGGCGGGATCGATGAAGTCAGTGAGAACTGGTTCAACATGGATGGCAGCTGGAATCATACCTATGCTCCGAATGCCATCGACCCGAACATTTTCTTCGATGCTTCCGGAGAGAGGCTGTACATGTCCTATGGTTCCTGGTCCGGCGGCATGTTCCTTCTGGAGCTGGACAGAGAGACCGGAAAAGCGATCTATCCGGGTGTGGACAGCATCGATGAAACCTCCGGGAATTTTGTGGACAGATATTTCGGCGTACATCTGATCGGCGGAGATCATCAGTCCGGAGAAGGTCCCTATATTTCCTATGATCCGGAGACGGAATACTATTATCTGTACTGTACCTACGGCGGCCTGACGGCGAATGGCGGTTACAATATGCGCCTTTTCCGCTCCAGGAATGTGACAGGGCCTTATCTGGACGCATCGGGAAAAAACGCTGCGGACAACAAAAAGAGCGGCGACCAGTACGGGATCAAGCTGATCGGAAACTATACCTTCTATGACCAGATCGGAAAAAGGGCAGCCGGACATAATTCCCAGCTGAATGCATCAGATGGTTCCCGGTATCTGGTTTACCATCAGCGCTTTGAATCCAAACCACAGCTGGAAGGGCATGAGGTGCGTGTGCATCAGCAGTTCCTGAATGAGGATCAGTGGCCGGTGACGGCGGTCTATGAATATCTGGGAGAGCAGCCGGAGAATTACGGAACCGGGGATGTGACGGGGCCGTATGAATTTATCAACCATGGGAACAGGACCAGCGGGGATATGCTGGAAACCCAGATGATCACTCTTGGCGAAGATGGGACTGTCAGCGGCGCGGTAAGCGGAACCTGGGAGAAGACCGATTCCGGAAAGGGATATGATTTCGTTACCCTGAAGCTGGGAGATGTGACGTACAAGGGCTTCTTCTTCCGCCAGCACAAAGAAAACCAGGAGCCTGATGCAGTGATGACCTTCTCTGCCATCGGAGACGACAATACCTGTGTCTGGGGCAGCCATACGGACAGCCAGGATGGAGAGATGGTCACCGGGATGGCTGCGGAAAGCCTGAAAAAGGTGATACTGGAAGCTGCGAAGGAGCATGCAGAGCTCCCGAAGGATTTCATGGACTGCCGGATCGTATGGCATTCTGCGGATGAATCTGTGATCACCTCAGAGGGGCAGATTCTGGCTCCGCAGGAGAAGACAAAGGTTGCGCTTACAGCCGAGATTATCTGCGGGGATTATACGCTGGAAAGAACGTACAATGTGACTGTGAAACCGTAACATCGCAATGCGAAGGTACCCTTCCTGTCCGGAAAGCTTCGGGCGCGGGAAGGGTATTTTTCGGTAAAGGAGGCAGATTTTGCTGCCGGCCGTATTTTGGCCGGCTCTGCAAAACCGCCGCCCGGCAACATTGTCTGTCAGTTTATTCCTGCGAAGAAGAGGAGAGATATGGCCGTGACGGATCGGAAAGAGAACGGGAAAAAGGAAGTACGGTACTGCCGGAAATGCCTTCTTGTGGATATGCCGGAGGAAGCATATTTTAAGACGCTGCGGCAGTATATCGAGAATCTGGACGAGGAGCTGAAGGTGGAAGAGGAGATCTACCGGCAGAGGCTTCTTCTCTGCAGGCAGTGCGAGAACCTTTTATCCGGAATGTGCAGGCTCTGCGGATGTTTTGTGGAGCTGCGGGCAGTCATGAAGAAAAACGCCTGCCCCATGGTCCGCCCGGCCTGGGAGAGCATCAGACCATAAAATATAAAATTATTTTCTATTAAAAAGTAAATTTCTCTTGACATTTGATCCGATAGAGTATAATGTATCTATCGCAAGAGAAGAATATACATAGAAGCCTTTTATTCAGAGTGGTGGAGATACATAGGATCGGTGAAGCCACGGCAACCCCCATATGGGAAGGTGCCAGCCTGAGCGAGGAAAAGAAATTTTCATCGAGCAATAAGAGGATTGTCATACATGGAAATGTCAGCAGTCCGTTTTTTTCGGACTGCTTTTTTGCGCGATAAAGCCGTCAAACGTGCGCCGTGCCTGCACGGGCGCACACTTGACGGCGAACGGTCATCGAAGGGCATGCCCGAGATGAGCGGTATCGCGGATCGGACAGGGGAGTGCATTTCTCCCCTGTCCGATCGATAAAGCCGTTAAACGTGCGCCGTGCTTGCACGGGCGCACACTTGACGGCGAACGGTCATCGAAGGGCATTATTGTTAACATTTAAATTCATTATAAAGGAGATACAGAATGGAAAAAATCTTATTCACATCAGAATCTGTAACTGAAGGACATCCGGATAAAATCTGCGACGCGATTTCCGATTCCGTGCTGGATGCGCTGATTGCGCAGGATCCCATGAGCCGTGTAGCCTGCGAAACCTGTACCACCACAGGAATCGTCATGGTAATGGGTGAGATCACCACCAGCGCCAATGTAGACTACCAGAAGATCGTCCGCGATACGATCCGTGAGATCGGATACAATAATCCGGCCTATGGATTTGACGCGGATAACTGTGCCGTCATGATCGCTCTTGACAAACAGTCTGCGGATATCGCCATGGGCGTGGACAAAGCTCTGGAGCAGAAGGAAGACAGCATGGACAATGATGAGCTGGATTCCATCGGCGCCGGAGACCAGGGGATCCAGTTCGGTTACGCTACAAACGAGACGGAGGAATATATGCCCTACGCCATCAATATGGCGCATAAGCTTGCCTTCCGGCTGGCAAAGGTCCGGAAGGACGGAACGCTTCCGTATCTTCGTCCCGATGGAAAGACACAGGTGACCGTAGAATATGACGAGAACGGAAAACCCTGCCGTATTGATGCCGTGGTATGCTCTACGCAGCATGATCCGGATGTGACCCAGGAGCAGATCCACAGGGATATCAGGAAATATGTGTTTGACGCCGTAATCCCGCAGGAAATGGTGAACAGGGATACCAAATACTTTATCAATCCCACCGGCCGTTTCGTGATCGGCGGACCGAACGGAGACAGCGGTCTTACCGGACGGAAGATCATCGTAGATACCTACGGCGGAGCCGGACGTCATGGCGGCGGCGCTTTCTCCGGAAAGGACTGCACGAAGGTAGACCGTTCTGCTGCCTATGCGGCAAGGTATGTGGCGAAGAACATCGTGGCTGCCGGCCTGGCAGACAAATGCGAGATCCAGCTGTCCTATGCCATCGGCGTCGCGCACCCCACCTCTGTCCATGTAGAGACCTTCGGCACCGGCCGTCTTCCGGAGACAAAGCTGGTAGAGATCGTCCGGGAGAATTTCGACCTTCGCCCGGCCGGGATCATCAGAATGCTGGATCTCCGTCGTCCGATCTACAAACAGACGGCTGCTTACGGACATTTCGGCCGTACAGACGCAGATCTTCCCTGGGAGCATCTTGACAAGGTGGAAGCACTGAAAAAATATCTGTAATTGTAATCTGTCATGAAGCTTCGCACAAAGATCATACTGGGTTTTCTGATGATGATCGGGATTCCGCTTCTGCTTTTTGCTCTGGTGCTTTTTTCCTATGGACATCGGCAGCACAGGAAGTTTTCGGTACCTGCAGAAGAAACGGGTTCCTCCTTTGAGATCACCATATCTCCGGACGACGGGTTACCCGAAGGTAAGGTCAGGATGAAGGCGAAAGATATGCTGATCATCGCGCTGCTGATCCTTCTTTCCACCGCCGCGGCGGTAGGGTTCTGTCTTTACCGGAGCGTTGCCGTTCCCCTTTCTGAACTGAAAATGGCAGCGCAGAATATCAAGGAGGGAAACCTGGATTTTGTCCTGGAGGCGAAAGGAAAGGATGAATTCTCTGAGGTTTTCCGTGACTTTGACGAAATGCGGCAGCGCCTGAAGGAATCTGCGGAGGAAAAGCTCCTGATGGATAAGGAGAACAAGGAGCTGATCAGCAATATTTCCCACGACCTGAAAACTCCCATTACTGCTGTGAAGGGATATGTGGAAGGAATCATGGACGGAGTCGCGGATATGCCGGAAAAGATGGACCGGTATGTGCGGACCATCTATAACAAGACCATTGAGATGGACCGGCTGATCAACGAACTGACATTTTACTGTAAGATCGATACCAACAGGATCCCTTACAATTTCAGCAAGCTTCCGGTGGAGGATTATTTTCAGGACTGCCGGGAGGAGATCGGTCTGGAGCTGGAGACGAAGGGAATCGAGCTCAGATACCATAATTATGTGGACAGCGGCGTGCTGATCATCGCGGACGGAGAGCAGATCCGCCGCGTCATTCACAATATTGTGGGAAATGCAGTGAAATATATGGATAAACCCCATGGGATCATTGAACTGCGGATCAAAGATGTGGGCGATTTTATACAGGTAGAGATCGAGGATAATGGCAAGGGCATCGCTTCCAAGGATCTGGCCTCTGTTTTTGACAGATTCTACAGGACGGACGCATCCCGCAATTCCGCCATGGGAGGCAGCGGTATCGGTCTTTCCATCGTGAAAAAGATCCTGGAGGATCACGGCGGGAAGGTCTGGGCCACCAGCCGCCTGGGAACCGGAACCATCCTGTTTTTCGTTCTTCGGAAGTACCAGGAGATGCCGCAGGAGAGCATAAAGCAGATTGAACAGAAAGACCCCGCCATTTCCGGAAAGCGGTTGTCCCGGAAGGACCACAGGATTTCATAATAAAAGACAATGCGCAAAAAAGGCGCCTGTCCTTCTTACATCAGGAAGGACAGGCGCTTTTTCTGTGCGATAAAGCCGCCGTTTGCTTTTACGGCTCTGCCTTGACCATCCGGTAGCCGATCCCGATATGGGTCTGGATATATTGGGGGGAACCGGGAATGGCCTCCAGTTTTTTCCGGAGAGTCACCATAAAGACCCGGAGGGAGGCGATATCATTGTCCCAGCTCCTTCCCCAGATATTCTGGGTGATATAGGTGTGTGTCAGAACCTTGCCCGTGTTTTTTGCCAGAAGACAGAGAAGCTTGTATTCGATAGGCGTCAGTTTCATTTCCTCCTCGTCCAGAAAAGCGCAGCCGGCAGAGTAGTCGATCTTCAGCTTTCCGTTGGTATACACGGAACTGTCGGCACCGTTGTCGGAATTCATCAGAGAAAGACGCCGGACGGTGACTCTGAGACGGGCCAGAAGCTCCTCTACAGAAAAGGGCTTCGTCAGGTAATCATCGGCGCCTGCATCCAGAGCCTGAATCTTATCTTCATCCTCACTGCGGGCACTGATGACGATGATGGGCATGTTCGACCAGCTTCTGATCTGCCGTATGATATCTACTCCATCCATATCCGGAAGTCCCAGATCCAGAAAGACGACATCCGGGTTGTGGGAGGAAGCCAGCAGTATGGCATCCGAACCCTTTGGGGCAGTCAGGTATTTATATTCGTGAGTTTTCAGAGTTGTGGTGATCAGGTTCCGGACAGGAGTGTCGTCCTCTACCACAAGGATTGTAGGCTTATTCATTGAGCAGTACCTCGTCTATTGGCAGGGAAAAGGAAAAACAGCAGCCGGTGGGATGGTTGTCTTCCAAAGTGATGGTTCCGCCATGGGATTCCACAATGGATTTACAAAGCGCCAGACCAAGCCCCAGACCTCTTCTGCCGTCGGTAACAGTGTTCTGTCCTGTGTAGAACATCTCAAAAATATGGGGCTTGACAGGATCAGGAATTCCCGGGCCGTTGTCGGTGATACTGACGCAGACAAAGGAATCTCTGCGAGCGGTGCTGATCCGGATCTCTGAGCCGGCAGGCGTATTCTTGATGGCGTTGTTCATCAGGTTGATCACTACCTGGGCGATGAGGCGGGCGTCCATTCTGGCAATGAGAATCTCACTGCTGTGCTGCACGCTGATCCTGTGCTGGTGCACATTTTTGTCCACATGCTTCAGGGCTTCATCGATGACATCCGCTACAACATCCATGGTCAGGTGAAGATCGATCTGGCCGTTCTCGATCCGGGAAATGGACAGCAGATTTTCCACAAGATCGATGAGCCATTCGGAATCGTCATAGATGTCCGAAAAAATCTGCTCCAGAGTATCATCGTCGAGCTGTTTGTAATGATACAGAAGGTTGCTGGCGTTTCCGGAAATGGAGGTCAGGGGAGTACGGATATCATGGGAGATGGAACGAAGGAGGTTTGACCGGAGCTGCTCGTTGCGGACCGCAATAGCTGCCTGCTCCTTTTCCGCCGCATTCCGGAGACTTTCCAGGGTAAGCGCGCATTCCCCCAATATGGAAATAAATACGCTGTATTCAAAGGCTTCGAGCTTTTCCCCGTTTACATAGATCCCGATCACTCCGTAGCAGTAGCCGTTTATACGGATCGCATGATACAGGGCCTTTGCCCCGGAGTACTGTCCGCTCCGGGAGCCTGCAGTCTGCTGGTGGCATAAGACCCATTCTGCGATCTCTGCTTCATTTTCATCGGGAGAGGAAATGTTTCCGTCGTAATGGGGAGCGTTCAGCCGGATACAGCTGCCGGGCTTCTGGCCGTCTGTCAGAGGATATACTACAACATCCCGGT
>JAFOJB010000264.1 GCA_017420455.1 Blautia sp. | reverse complement strand
TCTCCTTTACGTGGTAGATCACATTCAGCCCGTTGGTGATGGCCTGTACTCCCTTTCCTGCTGCCCAGAGCATGGCCAGAGCAGAAATAGGCGCTACGGCGGAATTTCTCCTGTATACGTCTACCACGATCTCCAGCACAAAGCTCTGGAAATTCTCCGGCACTACGGTGATAATGGCGGTCCGAAGCGCATTATAGGAAAGAGCGGTATGCCTGATGAGTGTGATCATAAAAAGGAGGAAGGGGATGAAGGACATGATCAGAAAGAAGGCTGCTTCCGTGGCATAGGCAGGTATATGATCCTTCTGGGTCACCTCCACAAAGCCGAGGATCCGTCTTACAACGCCTGCACGCTTTTCCCGGGTCTCTCCGCTCTCCCTGCGCTGCCTTTTCAAAGCCTTTTTCGCAAGCTTCTTCTCCGCGCGGGTCAGTTTTCTGGCGCCTTCTTCCCGGAGAGAAAGCGCTGCTTTTTCTGCCTCGATCCTTCTCTTCTGC
Source organism: Blautia sp. (assembly GCA_017420455.1). Lineage (GTDB taxonomy): Bacteria > Bacillota > Clostridia > Lachnospirales > Lachnospiraceae > Blautia_A. The sequence continues at coordinate 1,707 of JAFOJB010000264.1, read as the reverse complement.
TCTTCCTGCTTTTTCTGTTCCTTCAAAAGGAGCTTCTGCGCTCTTTTTTTCTCCCGCCCTGCCCTCTGCTTCTCTCTTCTCTCCTGCCGCCTTCGGAATTCCTCAACCTCTTCAGACAAGGTAAGGTCATCCCCGCCATCTTCATCCAGGTTCTCCAGCGCATGTATATTATCTTGCCAGTTATTCATATTTTCTTAAATCCAGATCTCCCTGATCCGGGAAAAACCGCATAAAGCGCGCAGCTCACGGGGATCCGTTTCAAATCGGATACCCCACTGGAGGCTGCCGGTCCGTTTATCTGTTTACTGCATCATTTGACAAAAAAGCGGTAAGAAGTAACAGAGCTGTACTGGTCTCCTGCTTCCAGGATCGGAGAGTGGAAATGCTCCTCATTTACCGCATTGGGCTCTACCTGCGTCTCCAGGCAGAAGCCGTCTCTTCTGGTATAGGTATGACCGTTTTTCCCGTCTTCCTTTACAATGAAATTTCCTGCGTAAAACTGTACGCAGGGACAATCCGTGCTGACCTCCATGGCGATGCCTGTCTCCTCTGACCAGGCCTCTGCGATCGGTCTGATATTCCCGGCTGAATAGTAATCCGTTACAAAGTTGTGATCATATCCGCCGGTATATTTCAGCTGGTCAAAATCCGCGTCGATCTCCTGTCCGATGGTTTTTGCCCTGCAGAAATCCATGGGAGTTCCTTTCACCGGCGCGTAGACGCCTACAGGAATCGCGCGGCTGTCCTGGACAGGAGTATATGTGTGCGCGTTGAGCCTCAGGTACTGCCCCAGCACATTCCCGCTGCCCTCTCCGTTCAGGTTGAAATAAGTGTGGTTTGTCATATTCGCGACGGTATTCTCATCGCTGACCCCGTGGTAGGTAATCTTCAGGGCATTATCCTGTGTAAGCTCATACTTCACGGAAACAATGAACTCACCGGGGAAACCGTTTTCTCCGGAGGGGCTGATGCGGGTAAAGGTGATGCTGTTTTTCTCATCGCTGGCATCTACCGCCTTCCAGACCTTTTTCTCGAATCCGTCAGGGCCGCTGTGGAGATTGTTTTCGTTATCATTCTGGGCAAGAACCACTTCCTTGCCGAAGATGGTAAAGCGCCCGTTGGCGATCCTGTTTCCGTTTCTGCCGATGGTAGCCCCGAAAAAGCAGCTGTTGGTCTCGTATCCTGCGAGGCTGTCATACCCAAGCACAACATCGGTAAGCTTCCCTGTCCTGTCCGGCACACACAGATTTACAAGGATCGCTCCGAAAGATGTGACGTCCGCATAAGCCCCGGATGCGTTTTCCAGCCGGTAGATCATAATTTCTTCCCCTGTGGACAGTTCTCCGAATTTTCTCATTGTTACGCTCATTTTTGTCTCTCCTTTCAAGAACATGCAGAACTATATAAAAGAAGGGCTGCTCCGTTTTCAGCAACGGCCACAGCCCTCCCGATTACATTCTAAAAAAAGTCCCAGAATGCCGTTCCCTCGTTTTGACGCCTAGCCGAAGCCAGGTGGGTAACCGCAGCAGAACCTTCTGCCTTCCACGACGAGAGGCCTGACATCCAGTCTGCAATATAGGAGTCCCGTAGAGTCAATGTAGGTTCAAAAATAATGAAAGGGGCATCGCACATCCCAGGATTGATATATTTATTATACACGAACACAGCCACGATTTCAACACATTATTATAACTATTCAGCACCCCC
>JAFOJB010000263.1 GCA_017420455.1 Blautia sp. | reverse complement strand
TCTGCGCAGCTTTCGGAAGTTATTTGTGTACAGTGCCTTATTTCTGTCTCAATCCTTATTTTCTGAAACGGATCAATATTCCAGAGTTTCCATGTATTTCATGTACCGCACGACCATGAGGGCAATCTTGAAGGTGATGGCATCTTCAAATACACGGAGATCCAGCCCGGTGCTTTTCTGCAGCTTGTCCAGACGGTAAACCAGAGTATTCCTGTGGATATAAAGCTGGCGGGAGGTTTCCGAAACATTCAGGCTGTTTTCGAAAAATTTATCGATGGTCGTAAGCGTTTCTTCATCAAATTCATCCGGAGACTTGACATCGAAGATCTCGCGGATGAACATCTTACAGAGCGGGATCGGAAGCTGATAGATCAGCCGGCCGATGCCGAGGGAGCTGTAGGCGATGACATCCTTGTCGCCGAAGAAGATCTTTCCTACATCCAGCGCCATACGGGCTTCCTTGTAGGAGCGGGAAACCTCCTTCAGTTCATTGACGATGGTGCCGTAGGCCATATGGGTGCCGCCCTCCTGGAAGTTCAGGGTATCCAGGATCAGCTTGGCAAGGTGATCCACATCCGGGTAGGATTCGCCTTCCTCCATCTCCTTCACGATGATGATGCTCTTCTCATCCACGGCAGTGATGAAGTTCTTGCTCTTGGGACCGAAGATGTTCTTGATACTTTCCATGGAATTGTGGTCCTTCTCCTGCTCCATTTCCAGGATCAGGACAACACGGCGCACGTCCGCGTCGATATGCAGTTTTTTGGCCCGGTTGTAAATATCCACCAGGAGGAGATTGTCAAGCAGCAGGTTCTTGATGAAGCTGTCTTTATCAAAACGTTCCTTGTAGGCGATGATGAGGCTCTGGATCTGGAAGGCGGCCAGCTTGCCGACCATGTAGGCGCCCTCGTCCTCTCCATGGATCACCAGGATATATTCCAGCTGATAGTCATCATTTACCTTAAAATACTGGTAGCCTTTGATCAGCTGGCTTTCCGCCTGTGAATCCACAAAAGCCTGTATATCTGCCGGGGATACAGTGAAATCCGCAAAGGTAGAGGCAAGGATCTTGCCGTCGGTATCGATCACGCAGAACTCTGTTCTGGAGATTTCTTTAAGACCTTCCAATGTATTCTGTAATACCTGATTTGAGATCATTCCGCTTATCCTTTCCTTATTAAAAATCGTCAGTAGTTATCAATCCATTATTTAACTATGGCTATTTTAATACAATTTCACCAAAAATAAAAGAGGAAAACCGAAAAAATTTACAAAAAAAATGCAGTTCCTGATAGAAAAAGGACTTGCATTCCGAAAAGTAATCCATTACAATAATGTTACAAAATTATTAAGGGTTCAGACGGAGCCAGAGTCCGGAGGAATCCCGGGATGTAAAATGTGAGGAAAATCATGAGTACAAGTATGATCGATCTTGTGGATGTCACCAAATCCTACGGGAAGGGGCTGCCTGCCGTGAGCCATGTGAATCTTCACGTGGACAAAGGAGAATTCGTCTTTATCGTAGGAAGCAGCGGTTCGGGAAAGTCCACCATGATAAAACTGCTTTTAAAGGAACTGGACCAGACCTCCGGCAGCATTACCGTGAACGGAGAACAGCTGGACAGCATGAAACATCGGAAAATCCCGAAATACCGGAGAAAGCTGGGAGTAGTATTCCAGGACTTCCGCCTTCTCCGTGACAGGAATGTATATGAAAATGTTGCTTTTGCCCAGCGGGTAATCAATCTTCCCACCAGGGTGATCCGAAAGAGGGTGCCGGCCGTCCTGCAGGAGGTAGGCCTGGCGGAAAAGTACAAATCCCTGCCGGATGAGCTTTCCGGAGGCGAGCAGCAGCGGGTGGCGATCGCCCGCGCGCTGGTGAATCGCCCGGATCTTCTTCTGGCGGATGAGCCTACCGGAAACCTGGATCCGAAAACCTCCGAGGAGATCATGGCGCTTCTTTCACAGATCAACCGCCGCGGTACTACCGTGCTGGTGGTCACTCATAACCGGGAGATCGTGAACGCCATGAAAAAACGGGTAGTGACCATGCAGAACGGCGTGATCATCAGCGACGAGAAGGAGGGGGAGTATCATGAGGCCTAGTACCATCTGGTATATCCTGAAGCAGGGCTTTATCAATATCAAAAGGAACGGAATGTTTTCCGTGGCGTCGGTTATGACCATGGCAGTCTGCATTTTTCTGTTCGGTACTTTTTATTCCATCGTGGTCAACGTAAATCATGTGACGAAGATCGCGGAGGCACAGGTGCCTGTCACGGTCTTTTTCGAAGAAGGGACGACCAGGGAGCAGATCGAGGAGGTCAGCGATCTGATCAGAAAATGGCCGGAGGTGGAGAGCGTCACTTATGTCTCTCCGGATGAAGGCTGGGATGCCTTCAGCCAGAAGCTGTTCCCGGAGGGGTCTGCGGCTGCCACGCTTTTCAAGGATGAAAACCCGCTGGAGAATTCCGCGAATCTTCAGATTACCATGAATACCATCGAGCGGCAGAACGCGCTGGTGCTTTATCTCAATGGCCTTGACCATGTCCGGTCTGTGAATCAGGCAAGGCAGGCTGCAGATACGCTGACGAATTTTAACAGGATTCTGTATTATACCTCTGTCATCATTATTGTGATCCTTCTTCTCATCGCAGTCTTCCTGATCGGCAATACCATCGCGGTGGGGATTTCTGTCAGGAAAGAGGAAATCGGGATCATGAAGTATATCGGCGCCACAGACAGATTTGTCAGGGCTCCGTTTCTGCTGGAGGGAATTGTCCTGGGGGCTGTAGGAGCGGCGATCCCGCTGGCTGCGCTGTATTTCCTCTATAACCAGACCATTGCCTATATTGCCGGGCAGTTTACGGTGTATTCCGGTACGGTGGAAATGCTGGACGTGAAATCTGTCTTCCAGACCCTTGGCCCTGTGGGACTGGTTCTTGGAGTGGGAATCGGCCTTTCGGCCAGTTACCTTGTTACGAAAAAACATTTGTGGGTGTGAGTGAATGTCAAGACGGGATTATTGGTTTGGCGTGGCGACAGCGTCGGTGCTGTTCACGCTGACAGGGCTTGCTCTTTTCCATTTTCTGCCCGGAGAGCTTCTGCTGCCGGGGAAAAAGGCGCAGATGCCGGAGACGGGAGTTCTTTCGGATCTTTCCCATGTTACCAAGCTGGAGATGCTGGAGGAGATGATCGATCAGTATTATCTGGAGGAGAAGGACGAGGAGCTTCTGGCGGAGGGGCTGTACAAGGGCCTGTTTTATGGGCTGGGAGATCCTTATTCCAGGTATTATACGAAGGAAGAGTTTGAAGAGGAGACGACTGTACAGGATGGCGCCTACCGGGGAATCGGTGTTACCATATCCCTCGATGAATATGGAAGGTTTCTTGTAGATTACTGCTATCCGGAGAGTCCGGGAGAAAAGGCAGGTCTTTGTCCGGGGGATGTCATCCTGTCCATGGATGGCACAGAATATGAGGATCTCTCCGAGATGGTAGACGTGATCCGTCATGGGGATCAGGACAGAGTTGTGTTCCTGATCGACCGGGCTGGAGAGGATGAGCTCCTGGAGATCCCTGTGGAGATCTCGGATGTGGAGCTGCCTTCTGTATCCGGGGAGATGCTGGAGGACGGGATCGGGTATCTTCAGATCACAGGGTTTAAGACGGTCACGCCGAAGCAGTATAAGGAGACCTTTCAGGAGCTTAAGGCGCAGGGGATGGAGAAGCTGGTAGTGGATCTCCGGAATAATCCGGGCGGATATCTGGATTCGGTGTGTGATGTACTGCGGCAGATTCTTCCGGAGGGGATCATTGTCTATTCGGAGGATAAATACGGCGAACGGCAGGAAGAGCGGTGCGATGGCCAAAATGCTCTTTCGATGCCGCTGGCGGTGCTGGTAAACGGGGATACGGCAAGCGCTTCGGAGGTTTTTTCAGGCGCTGTGCAGGCTTATGGGATCGGGACGGTAGTAGGCACCGATACCTATGGCAAAGGCGTGATCCAGATCATCCGTTCCTTCACGGACGGGAGCGCTTTTTCTCTGACACAGGCGCATTATTATACGCCGGACGGCAAGGATATCCATGGGGTCGGGATCCATCCGGACGTATATGTGGAGCCTGCCGAGGAACTGCGCTACAAGAGGATCGTTTCCAGGGAAGAAGATAATCAGCTGCAGGAGGCACTCAGGATCCTGCGGGATGGAGCGGCACCTTCTTCTTCAAGAATGGCTTTGCAGGGTAAGTTTTTTTCAGGATTTAGTTCTTGACAACCGGGGGACAGGTGGTATAATAAATTAAACATATGAACAGATGCTCATATGAAATTTTATTTATAAGGAGACGATGCCCCATGAAAAGATCTTACAAAATCGAGGTTGACTGTGCAAACTGCGCGAACAAGATGGAAGATGCCGCAAAGAATACCAAAGGTGTCAAGGATGCGGTTGTAAACTTCATGGCTCTGAAGATGAATGTGGAGTTTGAAGAAGGAGCTGACCCCAAGGCTGTTATGCAGGAGGTCTATGCAAACTGCAAGAAGGTTGGGGATGACTGCGAGATCTTCCTTTAATCTGTAATCCTTTTATTTCCACGGGCAGCGGATTGCGGACGGGCTTGCTGCGGGGGATCTGTTTTCTGAATCTGTGCGGAGGAGTTTTCAGAATTGAGCATGGTAGAAAAAGAAACTGTTTGCTGCGATGTTCACGAGGTTCATCAGGACCTGGTGCGCAAGGTAAATGAGACCATGCCGGAGGAGACAGTGTTGTACGATCTGGCGGAGCTTTTCAAGATTTTCGGAGACTCAACGAGAATCCGGATTCTGTATGTCCTGTTTGAGGCAGAGGTCTGTGTTTGTGATATTGCGGAGACACTGAACATGACCCAGTCTGCTATTTCCCACCAGCTTCGTATTCTGAAGCAGAATAAGCTGGTGAAAAGCCGGAGAGACGGAAAATCAATATTTTACTCTCTTGCGGACGATCATGTCCGCACGATCATTGAGATGGGGCGGGAGCACATCGAAGAGGACTGAAAATAAGAGGCTGTGAAAAAGCCGGGGATTTCCTTTAAAGGAAGGAACGGGGCTTTTTCACAGCCTTTTTTTATTCTCGTGAGCAGCGGGTCAGGCGGACGAACTTGCCTGTCCATCTGGCAGCTGCTGCGGGCGTGAAATATCCCGCAGCAGG
>JAFOJB010000027.1 GCA_017420455.1 Blautia sp. | reverse complement strand
TGCTGCAGAAGGGAAAAGTGCGCATGGACCAGGATCTTGTACAGCATTCGGCAGAAGGATACGAGACAATGGTAAAAATGGGGGAAAGGATCGGTGAGGCAGATGGGTGAAAACGGCGGTTTTGTCCGTCCCCGGAAATCCAGGGTAAATTACCAGGCACAGCTGGATGGAATCCTTTCCCGCCTGAAAGAAGAGAAAAAGGTTCCGACCCTTCTTCTTCACAGCTGCTGCGCACCCTGCAGCAGCTATGTCCTGGAATATCTGTCGCGGTATTTTTCCATTACCGTATTTTACTACAATCCCAACATCTCCCCCCGGGAGGAATACGAAAAAAGAGTGCAGGAGATCAGACGCCTGATCAGGGAAATGCCTGTGGAGCATCCGGTTGCCTTTCTGGAAGGAAAGTACGAGCCGGAACGCTTTTATCAGGTGACGAAGGGCCTGGAGTCGGCTCCGGAGGGCGGGGAGAGGTGTTTTCTCTGCTACCGGCTGCGGCTTTCGGAGGCGGCGAGGGCAGCCGTGGAGGGCGGTTTCGATTATTTTACCACCACTCTTTCCATCAGCCCGCTGAAAAGCGCCGCGGTCCTCAACGAGATCGGACAGGAGCTGGCGGAAATATACAGGGTACCCCACCTTCCCTCGGATTTTAAGAAAAGGAACGGGTACAAGAGGTCCATTGAGCTGTCGGAGGAGTATCATCTCTACCGCCAGAATTACTGCGGCTGCGTGTTTTCAAGATAAGATTTGACTTTTGGCGGATTTATGCTAAACTATAACATCGAAATGTTTTGTGCATAATTATACGGCAGTGATCCTGCGGCAGTAATCATGCAACAATAAATGAAGAGAGGATTTTGTATATGGCACAGCTTTGGGGCGGACGTTTTACAAAAGAGACTGACAAACTGGTCTATCAGTTCAACGCCTCCATCTCTTTCGACCGGAAATTCTACCGGCAGGATATCCAGGGCAGCATGGCCCATGTGAAAATGCTTGCAAAGCAGAAGATCCTTACGGAAGAGGAAAGAGACCAGATTCTGGAGGGACTGTCCGGAATCCTTCGGGATGTTGAGAACGGAAACCTGCAGATCACAGAAGAATACGAGGATATCCACAGCTTTGTAGAAGCGGTCCTGACACAGCGGGTGGGGGAAGCAGGAAAAAAACTGCACACCGGCCGCAGCCGGAACGATCAGGTGGCGCTGGATATGAAGCTGTACGTGCGCGACGAGATCGACGAGACGGATCTTCTTCTGAAGGAGTTTCTGGAAACTCTGCTGCAGATCATGGAGGAAAACACCGGAACCTTTCTTCCGGGCTTTACCCATCTTCAGAAGGCACAGCCGGTGACCCTTGCCCATCATATGGGTGCTTATTTTGAAATGTTCCGGAGAGACCGGGAGAGGCTTTCGGATATCCGCAGGCGCATGAACCTTTGTCCTTTGGGCTCCGGCGCTCTGGCAGGGACCACCTATCCCCTGGACAGAGCGTATACCGCTTCTCTCCTTGGCTTTGACGGACCCACCAGGAACAGCATGGATTCCGTATCCGACAGGGATTACTGCATCGAGCTGCTTTCCGCTCTCTCCCTGGTGATGATGCATCTTTCCCGGTTCTCGGAGGAGATCATCCTCTGGAATTCCAACGAATATCGTTTCGTGGAGATCGACGATGCCTACAGCACCGGCAGCAGCATTATGCCGCAGAAGAAAAATCCGGATATCGCGGAGCTGGTGCGGGGGAAAACGGGCAGAGTCTACGGCGCTCTCATGGCTCTGCTTACAGTGATGAAGGGAATCCCCCTGGCCTACGATAAGGACATGCAGGAGGATAAAGAGGGAACCTTTGACGCCATCGAGACGGTAAAAGGCTGCGTCCTCCTCTTCAACGGGATGCTGAAGACCATGAAATTCCGGAAGGATGTGATGGAAAGAAGCGCTTCCCGCGGCTTCACCAACGCTACGGATGCGGCGGATTACCTGGTCAACCATGGGATTCCTTTCCGGGACGCCCACGGTATCATCGGGCAGCTGGTGCTTCTCTGCATAGAGAAGGGAATTTCGCTGGACGAGCTGCCGCTGGCGGAATATCAGTCTGTCTGTCCTGCCTTCGGAGAGGATATCTACGAAGCGATCAGCATGAAAACCTGTGTTGAGAAAAGGGAAACATACGGAGCCCCCGGCCCCGGTCCCATGCAGGCTGTCATAGAGGAATACAAAATTTATCTCAACGAAAGGAGCACGTTATGAGTGAAAAACTGAAAGTAGGAATATTGGGGGCCACCGGAATGGTCGGCCAGCGTTTTATATCGTTACTGGAGAATCATCCCTGGTTCGAGGTCGTCACCGTGGCGGCCAGCGCAAGAAGCGCAGGAAAAACCTATGAGGAAGCGGTAGGCGGACGCTGGAAAATGGATACGCCCATGCCGGAGGCAGTGAAGAAGCTGGTGGTCATGAATGTCAGCGATGTGGAGGCGGTTTCCTCCACCGTGGATTTTGTCTTTTCCGCAGTGGACATGACAAAGGATGAGATCCGTGCCATCGAGGAGGCTTATGCGAAGACCGAGACCCCGGTAGTTTCCAACAACAGCGCTCACCGCTGGACACCGGATGTCCCCATGGTCATCCCGGAGATCAACCCGGAGCATTTCGAGGTGATCGAGGATCAGAAAAAGCGGCTTGGAACAAAGAAAGGTTTCATCGCGGTAAAGCCGAACTGCTCGATCCAGAGCTACGCTCCGGTACTCACCGCCTGGAAGGAATTCGAGCCTTACGAGGTGGTAGTGACCACCTATCAGGCAATTTCCGGCGCTGGAAAGACCTTTAAGGACTGGCCGGAGATGGTGGAAAATGTCATTCCGTACATCGGCGGGGAAGAGGAGAAAAGCGAGAAGGAGCCTCTCCGTATCTGGGGCAAAGTAGAAAACGGACAGATCGTGCCGGCAGAAAGCCCGGTCATCACCTGCCAGTGCATCCGCGTTCCGGTTCTCAACGGACATACGGCCGCGGTATTTGTAAGGCTTCGCAAAAAGGCGTCAAAGGAAGAACTGATCAAAGC
>JAFOJB010000262.1 GCA_017420455.1 Blautia sp. | reverse complement strand
TCCTGCGCCTCAGGTTCCGGCTTCAGGGGAAGCAGAAGCTCCACCTCGGTTCCCTGATCCTCTCCCGCGCTGCGGATGTTGACAAGATCCTTCTGCTCATAATAAAGCTCCAGCCGGCTGATCACGTTGTGAAGCCCGATCCCGGTAGAATCGGATCCCTCTCCGGCTCCGTCCTTTCCCTGAAGGATCTGCCGGATCCTCTCCTGGCTGATCCCTTTTCCATTGTCCCTGACAATGATCCTGACATGTTCCTTCTCTTTTCCGATATAGAGATGGATCTTCCCCTCCCAGTCGATATTCCGGATGCCATGGTTCACTGCATTCTCTACGATGGGCTGGAGGATCATGCTCGGGATCTTGTAATACAGGATCTCCTCATCCACCTCCTGGGAGAAATGGATATCCCCGGCAAAGCGTACATTCAGGATATAGATATAGTTTTCCACGGATTCCACCTCCTCCGACAAAGTGGCATCCTCGTTTCCTTTCTTTACATTATACCGGAAAAAATCCGCCATGCGCTCCACGAAAATTCCTGTTTTCTCGGCGTCCTCCATGGCCGCCAGCTGGGCAGCGGCGTTCAGCGAATTAAACAGGAAATGAGGATTGATCTGGGACTGAAGATACCGAAGCTGTGCCTCCTTCAGATGCGCCTCCATCAGAAGTTCCCTTTCCTTCATCCTCTGTTCGTTTTCCATGTTCTGCCTGGTGATATCCATATAGTCCTGAAGACTGGACACCATGGTATTGAAGGTCCGGGTCAGTACTCCTACCTCATCCTTCGCGTCGGTATCCGGCATCTTTACCTGAAGATTTCCCTGGCCGACAATTCTGACCGTATCGGTCAGGAAGGTCAGGGGCGAGACGGCTGTCCGTACCAGAAAATACAGCATCAGCGTGGAAAGGCCCATGACCATGATGATCATGACGGCATTGACAGTTCCCAGAAAGTTGATGGCCTTCTGCAAGGCCTGGAAATTGGAGGAATTGTTTTTAAACTGCTGCCCGTTCAGATCGTAGAGATAGGAATTCAGATATCCGTAGAGCTTCTGCGAAGCCGCGAAATGATCCTTGTACTTTCCCACATTCCGTCCGCGCTTGGCCTGAATGGTATCTGCCGTTCTGGAAAGGTATGCCTGGGACATGAGGCGGATATTTCTTTCCAGGTGCTTTACCGGATTCTCAGTGATCTCCTCGTTCAGAAGCTCCAGCATCCTCCGGTATTCTTCTTCGTGCCGGTAGTAAGCCTCCAGAGAAGCGGAGGTTTTTACCATCAGGTACTCATAGACACTGTTCTGTACGGCCTCCAGGGCTTCCTGCAGCTCTGTCAGGTTCACATTGCTGACATAGACCTGCTGCAGCCGGATGGACACCTGGTTCAGCTGATAAAAAGTCAGCATATTGGTGGAGAACATGATCACCGCTACCAATATGACCTGAGAAAGTACCTTCCACGTCAGAGGCAGGTCTCTCCATCGGAAAAAGCGTTCTTTTTCATTCGTCTGCCTGTTCATTCCTCTGTCCCCTCCGCCGTCACAACATCCAGCTGCACCGTATAGTAGGAATTGCTCCTTCCCGTTTTCCGGAACTCTTCCAGAGCTTCCACACTGTAAAGCCCGATCTGATTGGTGTTCATGCTCATGGTAACCGGAATAAGGCCTTTATGTACCGCATCCAGGATGGTATCGGAAAAGGAATAACCGATGATCTTCACCTCTCCCACCATGTTGAAATCGATCATCGCCTGATACGCGCAGACCGTGGTGACCTCGTCCAGACAGATGAGGATCTGCGGCGGTCCGCCAGATGACTGGAAAATACTCCGGATCGCCTCTTCCACATCGAAAGGACTGTTGGATACCAGCCGTTCCTCCCGGACAGAGACCTTCGGTCCGGAGGTATCCTGGGCAGCGCTGTAGATCTGGGCGTACATCTGGTTCTTCTCCAGTTCCTGTTCTCTGTTGGAAAGGATGAGAATGTTTCTGGTATTTTCATCCGCCAGGTTCCGGATCTGCTCCGCATAGGCAATCCCCAGCTGGTAATCGCTGACCCCCACAAAGGACTGGCGGGAGGAGCGGTTGGCATCATTTATGATGGTGATCACCGGAATCCCCTGGGCTGCCGCCTCGTTGATCTTCTCGATCAGGCCGTTTTCCCCGTTGTATTCCAAAATGATCCCGTCCACTCCGGTAACGATGCACATGTCAATATAGTCCTCTTTATTGAATTCCGTGGTCCAGTCCGGCTGCATGATGGACAGCAGGGCGTTATTCCCGGCAGCCTCCTCCTTCGCGGTCTGGAAGACCTCCTCCCAGAAAGCCCTGTTCCGGTTGTCGACGATCATCTGGTACTGGTACTGGTAGGTCTGGTTCCGCTGGTTCTCCTGGTTCTCCGTGTACAGAACGGTCCTGTTATAAAACAGAAATTCCAGATAGACAAAAAAAGCAAGGACTGCAACGATAATGACAATAAAAAGGACCTCTGTCCTGGATCTTTTCTTTTTCTTTTCCATCGGTTTCTCCGTTTTATCATC
>JAFOJB010000261.1 GCA_017420455.1 Blautia sp. | reverse complement strand
TTCATTTTCCTGCTGTTTTCGGCGTAATCCACCAGATGTCCCTCTGCGCCTGCGACAATATCATAGGGATCCCTCGCCTCCAGCGGAAAGATCTCATACGCCACATGCTCGAAGATATTCGCCCCCTGACGGGAAGCCAGATAGGAGATCCGGGCAAGAGCCAGGGTAATGCTGGTGATATCCTCCTGGGTAAGATTGTTGTAGGACATCTGGAAGATGGGGCTGATCATCTCCAGAAGATAGTCGATATCCCCGTCGGAAAGCTCATCCAGGTTGATGATCCGGCGGTTGTCGCCTGTTTCCGGTTTTTCCGTAGTATTCGTATAGAAGGCTACCTTCTGGGAAAGATTCACGCCGACGCTCTTAAAGAGGTTCGCAATGACCTCCACCTCCCGGACGCAGCAGTTGTATACGGAATCATACTGAAGCCAGCCGAATCCCACGGCCTGCAGACCGTTAAGGTGGGTATCCGGACCGAAATCCTCCAGATAGTACTCTCTGGCAAGCATTTCCACCAGAAACTGTTCCAGGAGATTTGCGTCCGCCATCGCCTGGATATTCTCCTTTTTGGAAGCTACCATGGCATTCAGGGCGTTCCTCTCGGCTCTGGAGATTTCCACATCTACTCCGCCATAGGCATCGATCAGAGACGCCAGGTTCAGATAATTCAGGGAAAGGAAAAGATCGATATCCATATCGAAATTCTCGTTAAAGACCTTCATGGTCTCCTCCGGCCCATTGTTACGGTATGCCATATCCAGCTTCTGGGGGAGGTCATATCCCTCATAATTAATAAAGGTATCCCAGGTAAACATCATCAGCCGGATATCTCCGGTATTTTCATTCATGGCCACCATCATGGTAGTATTGGCGGCGTTCCCGCCCTTGTTGCCCATCCCTTCGTTGCAGACCAGGCAGAAATTCACCCATCCGTTGTCCTTTGCGGCGTCTTCCTCTGCCGAGGCAGGCACCGCCAGCACAAGGACCGCCAGGATCAGGACGACCCATCCAGAAAGCTTCGTTACTCCAGAAAGCTTCGTTACTCCAGAAAGCTTCATTACTCCAGAAAGCTTCATCGTTATTACTCCTCATCCATCAACGCATGTTTATGTCAGTCTCAATCTGTTCTGATGCCGGTCCCGCGGCTCTTCGGTCCGCGCCTTCGAACGGTATCCGGTTCTACAGACTCCTAAAGCCGGAAATCATCACCCATATCAACAGGCAGACGGTTCTCGTCATAGATATTGGAGATCACCAGCTGTCCGAAATCATCATAATATCCATTCCAGCCCGCATATCCATCCATATTGTCTGTCAGCTTGTTGTAGCGGTCCAGGTAACGCTCGGAAATCAGGCGTCCGCTCTTGTCATAGCTGCGTTCCACGCTGGCATAGCCATTAACGCTGTTCACGGAGGCGCCCATCTCGTCGAAGTATCCTTCCCAGGTCACATTTCCGTTTTCATCGTTTTCATATTCGAAAATGGCATATCCGTTCGTGGTGGTGACAGGATCACCATTCTCGTCGATATAAGTGATATCATGTACTCTGGTGATGGGATAATACAGGGTGCTGATTCCCCAGGCCCCATTTACCGCGGCTGTCGGATTTCCGTCTACATCCTGGTAATATTCGAAATACTTCTCTACGGTATCGGAATTGCTCAGATCGTAATCATACCAGATGCTGGCGTAGCCTTCTGCGTTAGCAACAGGCTCATCATGCTCCCCAAGCCAGGTCTCGCGTTCGAGATTTCCGAAGGAATTGTACTCTTTGCCGACGGCATAGATGCCGTCAACGGCGATTCCCGCTCCCTTCTCATCAAAGTACTTGACCAGAGCTACCTGACCTCGGCTGGTATATTCTGTTTTTACGGAACTGCAGCCCTCTGGACCGATGGCTGCGGTTCCATCTCCATGGAAGTAGCGTTTCTCGATGACATGCTCATATTTGTCATAGGTCTGAAGGGAGTAAGGCTGCTCCTTCTCCTGTATCTCTTCTATGACCTTCATGGTATAGGTATTTTCCTCCTCGTCCTCGGATACCAGTATCCTCCTGCTGTAGCCTTCCTCAATGACGGCCGGCTCCTTATTCTCGTCCAGGTAGTATTCCTCCTGCACATGCCCATTGTCATTGTAGCTGATATAATGAGCAGCAAAGCCGTCGCGGTTATTCACCAGATTCATGAAGATATCGTAGTACTCTTCACTGATCAGCCGGCCATCGTCATCATAATTCAGCAGGGCGGTGGCATACCGTTCGTTGGCGGGGATGACTCCCAGCTGTTCGGTATTGTAATAATTTTCCGAAGTGAGGTTGCCAAGCTCGTCGTAGGTATATACCGCAGTGGCGTAACCCATGAGCGTATTGGTCAGATTCTCCTCCCGGTCATAGTAGGCTTCCTCTGTGACATTTCCAAGCGCATTGTAAGCGGTGGTCTTTTTCGCATATCCTTTCTTGCACAGGCAGAGATTTCCTGCCCTGTCAAGATAGGTTACCGAAGTTTCCCTGCCCGCCAGATCGTAGGTATACCGGAGCTCTGCATACTCTCCCGCGTACAGAGTAGGAATTCCGGCGGTATCATAGTATTTGACGGAAAGAACGTTGCCGTCCGCGTCCACCTCTCTGGAAAGCCAGGAATACTGATTCTGCACATGAACGGCCGGTTTGCCGCCGGCGTTCAGAAGATGTTCCTCAATACAGTGGTTCTTTCCATCATAGGTAAAGGTGATCTCACAATATCCGCCCTTGCACCAGATGAGCTCTCCGGATCTGTTATAATAGGTCTCCCGGATCTTGTTGCTGCTGTTATCATACTGGTAGGATACAGCCGCATAGCCGGCAGCCAGAGATACAGGCTGCCCCTCCACATCCAGATATTCCTTCCGGATAACCCTGCGTCTGTCGTCGTAGGTGCTGCGAAGAGTGGCATAACCATAGCTGTTCAGCACCGGAGAATCATCCAGATCCAGGAAGGTCTGGGTAAGGATATCTCCGTTCTTATCCACAGTCCGCAGCTGGGCGCTGTAGCCCGTAGAGACGTAGGTTCTCTCATAATGGTCGTCCAGGTAGGTCAGACGCGTCACATACTGGTTCTCATTGTAGAGATATTCTACAGCCGCAAAACCATCCTTGGACAGAATAGGATTGCCGGATTCGTCCACAAAGGTCCTTCTCCAGATATTTCCCTGCTCTCCCCGCTCATAGCGGATCCCGGCATAGCCTGAAGCGATAACTGTCGGCATACCTGCAGTATTCAGGTACGTCTCGCTGGTCTTCCGGTTATGATTATCAAAGGTATAGACTATGGAAGCGTAGCCCATGGCAGTCTCTACCGGCTGAAGAGCCGCAGAAAGATAATCCAGGCGGATGATATTGCCTCTGTCATCATATTCGGTACGGATCGTGGCGCTCCGGTCTGTCAGCGATGCGATCCGCTCGTTCTCATCCAGATACTGTTCCAGGATCACATGATTGCTGCTGTCATATTCCCGCTGCCATACACTGAAGCCCTCCGGCACCCTGGTAAGGTTGTCGTTCTCATCCAGATAGCGGATCTGCAGGGTATTTCCCGCATTGTCATATACATAGGCAATTCCGGAATATCCCTTCTTTACCGTCACCCGGTTCATGTCCTGATCCAGGTAGCTCTCCTGAATCTTCTGGTTCCGGGAATCATAGACATAACGGACGGCTGCGTAGCCATCCTCGATCATCACGATATCTTCATTGTAATAGTAAACCGATTCGATCAGGTTGTTCGCCTGGTCATAGGAATTGACGATCCGGTTGTAGCCCTCCGGCAGGATGGTCGGCTGGCCTTCAAATACAAACCACGCTTCCTCGGTACAGTTCCCGCTGGCATCCCGCTGATAGGACTTGTAGCTGTAGCGTCCCTGCTGCAGGATATAACGGCCATCCGCCCCGAAATAAGCCTCGCTGGTGAGGAAGCCCTCTTTATTGTAGGTCAGGATTTTCCGGGCATAGCCTGTATTCTGTTCCAGGAGCTTTCCGCTCCCGTCATAAAATTCCTCTGTGAGGAGCTTTCCGAACTCATTGTAGGTACAGTGTTTTGCAGCGTAGCCCGTGGTAGCCACCACAGGCTGGTCCTTCAGATCATAATACTCTTCTGTCAGTATATTGCCCCAGGCATCATAGGTATAATACAGGGAAGCATAATCGCCCCGCAGCATGTAGGGCTTCCCGCTCTCGTCAAAGTACTGTTCGCTGAGCAGCCTGTTTTCCTCGTCATATTCCCGCACTACTTCCGCGGCGCCGGCGCTCACATTGGTAATCTCTCCATTCTTCCCATAGTATACTTCCCGAACCAGATTGCCGGAAAGATCATATTCTCTCTGGAAGGAAGCATATCCGGCCTGGCATTCCGTGAGATTTCCCTTCTCATCATAATAGGTTTCAGACAGCTGGCGTCCTTCCTCATCCCACGTATAGCTGACACTGGAATAGCCGCCCTCGGGAAGAGAGGTTGGCTTCAGGTTCTTATCGAAATAGGCGACGCTGATGCGGTTTCCCGCATAATCGTAGATTTCCTCCCGTTTTGCATAGCCAAAGGTG
>JAFOJB010000260.1 GCA_017420455.1 Blautia sp. | reverse complement strand
CCCTCGGACATGCTCCTGATGGAGTTGCTCAGGCCTTCGATCTCATCTCCGGTCGCGATGGCCTCCACAGGAGGTTTTCCGATGGAGAAGCGCTGTACCTGCCTGTTCAGGTCGTAGATCGGATGCAGAAGCTTCTCCGCCGCCGGATACAGCGAGAAAGCCGAAAGAAGGACCGGGACCAGGCAGATCAGAAGAAAGAGAAGGAATGTCGCCAGGAACCTGGACAGGATAGAGCGCATGGAAATACATCCCACGGCATAGGCGGAATAATTGTTCTGCAGGAAATAATACCCGTTCCGGGTCAGCATGCCGCCAGTTTTTGCCATGCCGTTCAGCTCCTGCGGGAGCAGCTCCGGAAGGAGGCCGCTGCTGTAAAGCGGCACGTCCCGGTTGCTGAACAGACAGTAACTGTCGAGAGGCTCACAGGCAGAAGCCGTTCTCTCCACCAGAGGATCCGCGTCAAAAACCATGGTGACCAGAAAGCTCTTTCCGTCGATGGTATGTCTGGTGTAATAAACACAGATGTGATCCGTGTCCTGCAAAAAAACCCGGGAAGCGCTTTCTGCCGGTGCGCTGTCCGAATCCGTTCTGCTGAATACAGGAGAAAATTCCGACGTGTTTCTGTCCTTCAGGCGGGAATACCCCTCCTGCTTCCTTAAAAACGACAGGATCTCCCCGGACCCGGAGGCCAGGGAATGAAAAAGATTTCCCTCCAGATCGTCCATCATGACAAACAGAAGATCTGCATCCGAAGTCCGGATGGAACGAAGACGGAGATTGACGGCAGAAAGAGCTCCTGCCGTGCCGGTCCTGCAGAAATCCCCGATGCTCTGCGTAAGGCTGCTGTCGGACAAAAGGTACAGGGCGTCCTCCTGAATATCGGTCTGATAGTCTGTGAGGGCATCCGCCGCCATGGCCATGTGCTGCCTGGCTGTATTTCCGGCATAACGGGAATACAGCCAGGCCGTAACGATAAGGACCAGGACGGAAATGATCAGGGCGATGCAGGTATATCGGATCAGGAATTTCCCGAGCAGCTTCCGGGAGAGCAGGGAACGTTCACTGGACATGGGAGAACCTCCGGTATCATGGTTTGCTGCGGCGGAAATCCAGAGGCTTCCTGCCGGTTTTCTGCTGAAGCACCTGGCTGAAATACTGGGCAGACCGGTAACCGGCCTGCTCAGCGATCTCGTAGATCCGCAGATTGGTGTTTTCGAGAAGATAGACTGCCCGGGAGATCCGGGTATTGGTCAGAAAATCATTTACCGTCTGCCCGGTCTCTTTTTTGAACAGAACGCTGAGCCTGCTTGGACTCAGCATCGCAGCTTCGGCGATCTCGGCGATCCCCAGGGACGGGTCGGAGCAGTGATCCCTGATATATTCCCTGGCCAGCCTGACTGCCGGCAGGAGATTTTCCTTTTCATCCGATCCGGAAAGCTCTTTTGCTTTTTCCAGACAGGATCTGAAAAAGTCATACAGCTCTGCGGGCCGGTCAAAATACTTTTCCTCCGGGATCTGCAGCAGATGGCCGGAAAGCTCCTCCATCTGAAGCAGCAGATTGTGATAGAGCATAAAGATTCCGTCGGCATCCTCCCGGGAAGCAAGGTTCTCCAGAAAAAGACGGAGCTGGCGGAAAAAATCCTCCGGATGCTTTCCTCCGTTTGCAAGCGTCTCGTAGGGAAACAGCTTTCCATAGGGCACGAAAGGTTTTTCCGAAAGAACCTCCAGTGTCCTCGGCAGGGCCGAAGGAAAACTGCAAAGGTAATTCAGCCGGGGCAGAGCTCTTTCGTAGTGCTTTCGGAACTCCGGAAGCGTCAGCGGCGTCCTGCAGTACAGGCCGAGAAGGCCTTCCGCCCTCCCGGCGAGAGCAGATCTCAGGATCTCAAAGTCCCTGGAAAGGGTCGTGGAAGACAAGGGTTCCGCAACGCTTCCCGCCGGAATCCCCGTGATCAGAAAGGCGCCCGAGGTAAACAGCAGGCTTCCGGGGAAAAGACCCGGAAACAGGATTTCGGCCTCCTCGTACAGCTGCCTCCCATAATTCTCCAGATGATCAAAATGGTTTTTCAGCTTCTCCAGGGGAAGATGGGAAGAAAAGACAGAAAAAAGGAACTGTCTTCCCGGAGGAATGGATTCCGGCAGCTCGCCCGTGCCCTCCAGGAAAGCCCTGAGCTCCCGGTGAAGATCCATCTGCCGCCTCCTGTGGCTGCTCCTGATCCGTTCCCGGACGGAGGACAGCTTCTCTTCCATCAGCGCCGGGCTGATCTCGTTTTTCAGGATGTAGTCCTGTATGCCTTCGGACATGGCACGTTTCGCATACTCAAAATCCGCATAGGAAGAAATGAGAATGACATAGATCTCCGGAAAATCCTTCCGGACCTCCTCGATGAAGTCAAATCCGTCCATTACGGGCATGGAGATATCCGTGATCACCAGCGCCGCGCGGTATCTGCGGACCAGAGAAAGAGCCGCTTTCCCGTTGGAGGCAGTACCCGCAATGTGAAAGCCAAGCTTTTCCCAGTCCACCATGCTTTCCAGATCCTGAAGGACCAGATAATCGTCGTCTGCAAGTATTGTGGTGATCGCGGCCATCCTCTCCCCCCCTCCTTTTTCCATGTTGAAGCATTTCCCGACATCT
>JAFOJB010000259.1 GCA_017420455.1 Blautia sp. | reverse complement strand
TGCGAGGCGTTCATGGGGGTCTTCTGAAGGGCTTGCCAGAGGTACAGAAGACAGATCAGAATCCCCGAGGCGGCGTAAAGTCGCCTGTACCTTTTCCGCCCTTCCTCCTCCAGATTCCAGGACGCGTAGTCTCCCTTATAGACGTAGACATTTCTTATTTTCCCGTCCTTCTCGACTTTTTCCACATCAAAATCCTTAAACAGACGTTCCTGAAAGCTTTTCATACGGTTATTCCTCCCTCCATGTAGTACATTGTACTGCATGGGGGGATTCTGTCAATAACGAAATCCTGTATTTCTGTACAGTTCCTTACTATTCACAGCCTGCCCGGATATGAGACCGGGCACCGCGAAAGCACCTTCCGCCCCGGCCGGCTGACGAGGAAGATGTGCAGTTCCCGCAATATAAGTTTTATGTTTTCGTAACATTTAAGTAAAATATTATTGCGTATTTTGAAATTATAATGTAAAATATCAGAAGAGGCAGCAAACAGCCTGCACCATCCTGCACGGCAGGAGGGAGGCGCACTGCCCCTGGCGATCTGCCAAAGGTTACTGAATTGTTTTATGGGATTATTTCATGGAATTATTCCATGGAAAGAAGGAGCGAGTATGAAGAAAACAAGGGTTCGTAAGATTCTCGCCGCACTGACGGCGGCGGCCGCAGTTTTGCTTGGCGTCACCGGCGTTATGGCCGGCACCATGCAGATCTGTGTCAGTGACATGAATTTCCGTACAGGGGGAAGCACTAGCGCCAAAAAGATCGGGCTGATCCCCTCCGGTTCTGTTGTGGAGCTGCTGGAGAGCAGCAACGGCTGGGACCGTGTAGCCTACAACAGCCAGGTGGGCTGGATCCACGGCGGAAACCTTTCAGACATCTCCGGAACTACCATGCGGGTCACGGTGGTCAAAGGATATCTGGCTCTCAGAAACGCCAGAGCCTACGATTCCTCCAATGAGATCGGCAAACTCTATACCGGCGATACGGTAAAGGTACAGAACACCGACGGCAAAACCTACTGGTATGTATACGCGCCGAGCCTGGGAAAATCCGGATATGTAAACAAGAACTACCTGGTATATGCAAACGCAGGCACCTCCGGAGAGCAGCGCACGGTTTCCGTAGCCAGCGGTTATCTTGCTCTTCGTACCGGAAAGGCCTACGATTCCGCCAATGAGATCGGCGAGCTTTACACCGGCGATGTAGTGTATCTGCAGGACACCAGCGATTCCACCTACTGGTATGTCTACAGCTCCAAGCTCGGGAAGTATGGCTTCGTGAATAAGAATTATCTTTCCGGTAACAATCCTCCCTCTGCGGAGACCAGGACAGTGAGCGTAGCGAGCGGTTATCTTGCCCTCCGCACCGCCATGGCCTACGATTCCTCCAACGAGATCGGCGCTCTCTATAACGGAGAGACCGTCCAGGTCAAGGAAAAGACCAGCTCCAATTACTGGTATGTCTATGCGCCGAGCCTTGGAAAGTCCGGCTATGTAAACTGCAATTACCTTGTATAAAAGGCTTCCGGTCTGCTGTTTATGCGATATTTCCGTCCTGGTATCCTGATTTTCGCATAAAATAAAAACAGGATCTTCCTGCCGCCGGGGCAGTTCATCTGGTAAAAGATGCACTGACCCGGCCGGCAGGAAGATTCTTTTCTTTTGTATGTATGGTTAAAAGATTTTTCCACAGAATCTGGAAGCTTCCCGGCACGCAGCTCCGTCAATCGTCGATGTCCGCATCGACTCTTTCCTCCGCCTTGCCTGAACGGATTTATCCTGTGCCGTCTGTAAAGGTTATTTGTGTACAGTTCCTTATCTGGTACAGTGCCTTAACTGCGGTACAGCTCCCGCAGCACCAGCACGGTGATGCCGGGATTGTCTCCGGGGATGATCCGTATGACCTTTTCTTCATAGCGGTACCAGTCGTAGATCATGGTCCGGAGGTTTGTGCCGCGGTGGAACCCATGGATCAGCTGGAGCTGGTAAGTATTTTTGTCCGCCCTGGCAAGGGCCTGGTCGATCACCTTTCTGGCCTCTTCCTGCGTCAGTCCGTGCAGATCGATCTTTTCAAACGCCGCGCCCATATTACTGAACCAGGTCCCGGAAGGTCTCGATGGCTGTCCTGGCCTGCTCGTAATTCTCCATCTGCCGGTCGATCTCGATCAGGACGCAGGGCAGACCTGCTGCCTCGCAGGCTTTCCTGATGAGCGGATAATCGAACTCCTCCGGGTCGCAGAATTTGGTGAGGAATACCAGCACGCCCTTTGCCCCGGCTGCCTCTGCCTCGCGCACGATATACTCCACACGCTTCTTTTCCGGATCGTACAGCACGCTGCAGTTGTCCATCGCGGCGAATTTCTCCGCAAGTCTGTCAAGGGGCGTCCCCTCTCCCTCCGGCGTATCTGTACGGTACTGCCTGCTCTCTGCCGCCACATCGTCGCAGACGATCTGGAGACCGTTGTCATCCAGGATCTCCAGAAGATCCGGCGCGTCCGCCAGGATTCCGGTGGTCATCACGGGGATTTTCTTCTTCTGTCCTGCCTCTTCTGTCTTCAGCGCCTCCAGCAGAGACTTCACAAGCTCTGTATGCTCTTCCTTTCTCATGAACCAGGCGCTTTTGAAGATGTCGCTTCTTTCGGCGGCGGAGATTTCCGGATGAGCGCAAAGTACTCCGGGGAGTTCTCTCATCACGGCGTTGTGCGCATTGTAGACGCCGATGGATTCTTCCAGTTTATCCTCCTGAAAGACGGTTCCTGCGGCCCGGGTAAGATCACTGATGACTCTCTCGTAACCGGCCTTTGTGAAGGTCCTTCCGAATCCGGGCTTCCGGTTCTGGGGATAGGTCATGGGGATAAAGGGAATATCCTTTACCGCGTACTTCCAGTTCTGTCCCAGTACCTTCAGACTGTCGCAGAGACTGGGGATCACGATGGCGCTGGCGCCGTTGTAGACGCCCTTCATTCCCAGTTCCACAATACTCTGCATGATGGAGCAGATGAAGGCGGGAAAATATTTCTTGGCCTCGTCCAGCTGCAGGTCTCCTCCCCAGACGCCGAGGGGCACCATTCCCATGGAATGAATGATTTCCTCCGGCGTGTACACCGGCGCCACAAGGACCACCTTTCTTCCCTCGCTCAGATATTTTTCCATCTGCTTCGCAGGGTGCGCTGCTGCCTCATGAAAGCAGCGGAGCAATTCCTGTATATTTTTCTCCTTTTCAGCCATATTGCTGCCTCCTGTCATTCTGTCTGTCATGAAGCCGTCTTGCCGGACCGGAGCTCCATGCTTCTGACTTACTGCTTTCTTTTTATTTTCTTGCCTCCATGATCTCCATCAGGCCCTGCACGCGGGTATCGTACTGGGCTTCGGAGAAATTCCGGGGATCTGCCTGGTCGCCGTCGAAGCTGGCCACCGGAATATCGCATTGCTCCCCGATCTGGCGGCTCATCTCGTACATGAAGCCGCTCCAGAGCTTGCAGCTCCTGTTGGTATGCACCAGAAGGCCTTCTACATGGTTGTCCCTGCACAGCTTCACCCTCTTGTCCCGGGAATATTCCAGGTTGATGGCGTTCGGCACCCTGCAGTAGGCGCGGCACATATCGTCAAAATCCTTGTAGATGAAGCCGAAGGCGTCTGCGTAGATAGTGGTCACCATGTTGATGCCGCGGCTCTTCAGACCTGTAGAGGTAACGCGGAGCCAGGGCCAGCAGGCAATTCCTTCGAACATGATCCTGTATTTTTCCTCCGCGCGGAAGGTGCTGACGCCTTTCTCATGATTTTCCTCGTACTCCGAAAGAAGCTTTTCCATCGCTTCTGCCGCCTCCAGCTTTCCTCTGGCGGTGACCATCACGGCCATGTGGTTCAGAAGGTCG
>JAFOJB010000258.1 GCA_017420455.1 Blautia sp. | reverse complement strand
GTCCAGAACCCGGCCCACATCCCGGATCACGCCCCGGGCTGCCAGTGTTCCGAAGGTGACGATCTGCGCCACCTGTTCCTTTCCGTATTTTCGTACGACATAATCGATGACCTCCTGCCTTCGTTCGAACCCGAAGTCCACGTCGATATCCGGCATGGATACCCGTTCCGGGTTCAGGAAACGCTCGAACAGCAGATCGTAACGGATGGGGTCAAGCTGCGTGATCCCCAGCGTGTAGGAGACCAGGCTTCCTGCCGCGCTTCCACGCCCCGGGCCTACCATGATATCGTGTTCCCTGGCAAAGCGGATATAATCCCAGACGATCAGGAAATAGTCCACATAGCCCATCCGCTGAATCGTTCCAAGCTCATATTCCAGGCGCTCAAGAAGTTCCTCTGTAACCGGATCATACAGCCTGTAAAGCCCGTCCCGGCAGAGCTTGTTCAGATATTCCCAGGAGGTATAGCCCTCCGGCACATCGAATTTCGGCAGCTTCGTCACGCCGAATTCGATCTCCACATGGCACCGGTCCGCGATCTTCTGGGTATTGTAGAGTGCCTCCATGGCATAGGGGAACAGCCGGGCCATCTCCTCGGGGGACTTCACATAGTACTGGCCCCCTTCATAGCGCATCCGGTCTTCATCCTGCAGCTTCTTCCCGGTCTGCAGGCAAAGCAGGATATCATGGGGCTCCCAGTCCTCCGCCATGGTATAATGAATGTCATTTGTGCAGACAAGATCGATCCCTGTCTCCTGGTGCATCCTGAGAAGCTGCTGATTTACCAGCTGCTGCTGAGAGATTCCATGGTCCTGCAGCTCCAGGAAAAAATTCCCTTCGCCGAAAATATCCTGATACCGCAGGGCTGCTGCTTTGGCATCCTCATACATTCCCCTTGTAAGATACCGGGCCACCTCCCCTGCCAGGCAGGCAGAAAGGGCGATGATCCCCTCGTGATAGCGCCTTAGTACCTCCAGGTCTACCCTGGGCCTGTAATAAAAGCCTTCCACAAAGCCCTTGGAGACAATCTTCATCAGGTTTGCGTACCCCTGGTTGTTTTCCGCCAGAAGCACCAGGTGGTAGTATCTGTCGTCCCCGCTCGTATTCTCCCGGTCGAACCGGGACCCGGGAGCCACGTAGACCTCGCAGCCAAGGATGGGATTGATGCCGGCCGCCTTCGCTGCCCTGTAAAAATCGATGACGCCGTACATCACGCCGTGATCCGTAATGGCCGCGCTGTCCATCCCCAGCTGCTTTACCCTGGCGACATACTCCCTGATCTTGTTGGATCCGTCCAGAAGACTGTATTCCGTGTGGACATGCAGATGGGCAAAAGGAATAGAGGAGCGGATGAATTCCGGTTCCGGCGCCGGTTCCTTCTCCGCTGAAAGCCTTCCCTCCGGCGTACCTGATCCCCCTGCCGCACCAGGCGCGCCTTGGGATGCGACTGTACTCTGCGCTCCTGCTGCCTGCTTTTCTCCTGCTTCAGTCCACGCGAAGAGGGAATTCTGGTCCGGCTCTTCCGGAGGATTCATATATTGTTCAAAGTTGTCATAAATGTTTTCCACCATTTGTGTCTCCAATTTCGCGCAGAAGCTCCGCCCTTGCTGCGTTGTTGTCCATCGGTACTTCCCGCGCCGCCTCATTCCTCCGCTTCGAAATGAAGGAAAAACCGGGGATCATTATGCATCAGGACTTATAAAATGCTGTACCAGGC
>JAFOJB010000257.1 GCA_017420455.1 Blautia sp. | reverse complement strand
TAAGGACGAGGAAGAAAGTCAGTACGCATATCACATCCGGAATCATGAGCAGAAGCAGGATGCGCCGCGGCACCTCCCTTTTCCGCAGCCAGGAATATAGGATCGTTATAAGGCCGGTAAGAAGAAAAGTACAGACGAGAATATAGAACACCGTATGCATGAAGCCATATTCCCTGGTAAGTACCGGATTCCCATTTACAACAGCAAAAGACATGTCTGTATAAAACAGGTCCATATGTCCTATTGTAAGTACGGAAGCATACACTGTACAGCAGACGGCAAAAAACAGTGTCCGCACCCATTTCGGGACATTGATCTGACACAGATTAAAAATGCTGAAAACGATGAACAGCTGCAAGTATATTCCGCCTATATAAATGACCTGCTGCGCAATGACTGCTCCATCCATTGTCCAGACGATGGACGACAGCAGATATCCCAGGCAGGCTACCGGTACGAGCGTAAAGATCATTGTGAAATTCACATCAAAGTGCTTATGCCATATATACAGATATATTGCCGCGAACAGGAGCGATGCCGAGAACACGCCCCCGTAAAACAACGGTATCAAGTTGCGGTACCCCCTTCCGCCTGATCAGATGCAGGTCTGACTGCGCTGCTGCCTGCCGGTGATATCAGGATTTTACTGCGATCAGAATTTTACTGCGATCATGATTTTACTGCGATCAGGACTTTACTTCGATCCTGATATTGCCGGTATCCGTCGTAATCTCACATCTTCCACCGGCAGCCGTCTCCGGCACATGCACACTGCCTGTATCTGTTTTTGTGACAAACACCTTATCCGTGAGAAGAGTCCCGGTCACTTTTCCTGTACTCGTCCTTACATGGATTGTCTCTGCGTCGCATCCGTCAAATTCAATGTTTCCTGTATCTCTTTCAAGATGAAACGCATTGGAAGCAGCCACATTCGTCATAAGAAGGCTGCCGGTACTTCCGTCTGAAGAGAAATTCGCACAGGATACATTCTCCAGAACCGCCTTCCCGGTGCTTTCCCGGATATCCAGATCCCCCGTGAGTTCAACATTGGATACTTCTGTTTTTCCTGTACTGGCGGTAAGGCGCATTTCTGCCGCGGATACATCCGCGATGGTGATATGGCCGGTACTGGTTTTTACCGTAATACTGCCTGATGCAGATGCAAGGCAGCTTACATCTCCCGTATCGAGAGACACACTGATGCTGTCGAAGGTAAAGTCTTCCGGAATACTGACATCCCCGGTATCCGCCTCTATGGACAATTCCCGATATGCATCCTCAGGGAGGTATACCGTAATCTCGGGACTTTCCGTTATAGAACCAATATGGAACAGATGCCACCTGTTCTTCTCTTTTCTTTCAACCGTGAGTGTATTATCCCTGACACTTACCTGATGCGGATCGTCCTCTTCCTCCAGGCAGACAACGCTGCAGATATCGTTCCCGGAAGGTACAAGCGTAATCTTCTCCGTGTCTGCATCTATGCTGATATTCTGGAAATCCTCCTGCACATCATAGGTATTTGTCTCATATCCGACAGTACTGAGCTTTCCGAAGTCAAACCCGAGTATCGCAAACGATATCCCGCAGATCAGTATACCGGCTGCCAGCAATATCACGCCGGCCTTTACCCATTTCCTGGTTGTATTCATCTGTTAAGCCTCCTTCCCGACAAACAAGGATTTCATCCATAAAAGCATTCTGCCCGTCAGCCTCAGCACCGCCTTCGCGATCCATCTGCAGACAAAGAACAGCAGTATCGAAAGACCAGCGCATACCGCTCCAGCTCCCAGAGAGAACATGGCTCCGGCCGGATTTCCCACCTTCAGATACATAACAAACGCCGCAGTCCCTGCGGCCGCCCCGGCTGCCAGGGCGAAATCCACTGCATAAAGGGAAACTACAACCGCCCAGATAACCACAAATATGGAAAACACAACGGCTGCAGCCGCTATGAGGAGCGGAATCCATACCGGAGAGCCAAGCACCAGAAGAACGATTTCCCATGCCTTCCGTTTCCTTTTTGGCCTCACCTTTTCTTTCACAAGCTTTGTCAGAGGAATCTCCGACATAATCTGATCTACGACCGAATCGACAGAGCCGATCCCCGCTATTGCGTCCTCCTCTGCCATGCCCTCCTCCATGCGGTCGTCTATCATCTCTTCATAAAAAGCAACGCGTTCATCGATATCTCCCTGCGGCAGTCCTGACAGCCGTTTCCGGATCTCGCTTAAAAACTGATCTTTATTCAAGGTCATTCTCCTCCCTGGTAATAAAACGGTATATGGAAAGAATCTCCTTCCAGTCCTCCTTGAATTCCTCTATGCGCCGCCTCCCCTGCGCGGTAATATGATAATATTTCCGCAGGCGTCCTTCATGCTCAACGCTCCGGACCGTCAGCATATCTGCCGTCTCAAGCCGTTTCAGGATCGTATAGAGGGTGGATTCAGACAACTCCATATATGGTTTCATGTCTTTTATGATCTGATATCCGTAAGAGTCCTCGTTCTTTATGGCAGCCAGAACGCTGACATCCAGCAGGCCGCGCTTCAGCTGAATATCCATGGCATACCTCCTTTCATACTATACATCATATCACGATGTATAACGTATGTCAAGGTATTTCGCGTCAGGGGCAGACAAGGGGCTGTGAAAAAAACCGCCATCCCTTCCATCCCGTCTGTCGGAATGCCTGTATTTCAGGCATCGCAACAAACTCGCAGATGGTCAGGACGGGTTTTTTCACAACCCCTTCTTCTGTTCGTATAGCCGTATGCTTTCAGGATTGATCCAGCCCCGGATCTTTATTTCTTCTCCTCTGCTTTTCCGTCCCGGGATGTCATTTCCGGACGTTTTCTTTCCCAGGAGATCTCCAGATTTCCTACACTGATGCTCCCCTCTGCCGGTATCCTCTGCAGACGCCGGAAATCGACCTTGTCATTCAGGAACTCCCGGATCCGTGCGGAAAGCCGGTGCTCTGTCAGCCAGGACTTCCAGTCTGCCATGCTGGCATATTTGTCTGAAATACACAGGAGCATCCCTTCATTTGATCTGGGCGCGGGGCCGGACAGCGGCCACATGTGGGAAAGGATCATATCCTCTGCTTCACTGCTCAGGTCCGGGATCAGTTCCCGTGCGATCCGCGCGGATTCCTTTGGATGATCCTTCCAGGAATCCAGAGTGTCTTTATATTTACTGTCCCGTCCGATCATCCCCAGATCGTGGCACAGCGCAGCCTGAACCAGGTCTTTTTCATTCACCGCGACTCCGCGTTCCTTCAGCTGCCGGGCAAGCCACAGACTCACGGCGCAGACATTGATCGTATGATCGAAAACCGTTCCCAGGACATGATGCGTCTGAGCGGATGACTGTTGAAAAATATCGGAACTCAGGACATTTTCTCCGTATTTCAGGATGGTGCTGCAGATATCCTTCTCATCAATCTTGTTCATCTTTCCCTTCTGAAACATTTCTGTCATCTTAGGCAATCTCCTCTTTTACACAAGTACATAATAACATGCAATGAAGTCGAACGATGATTTTGTAAAGTCGGCCAGAACACAGTCGACAGCTGATCTGTCACCTTTCTTTTATTCCCGCGGGCAGCGGCCCCGGCAGCAGCACCGCCTGATCTGTATCTGATCAGGCTGGAACCGGAAACTGTTTTTCTTCCTGTACTTTTACATCATCGGCGCGATAAACTGCATTACCCGGCCCATGATCTTATAGTACAGCTTCTCTTTTCTGATGCTCTGAAGAGTTACCTCTCTGCACCTGCCGAGGGTATCCTGGAAATCCCGTTCCATGTCAGCGATACACGAAGCCTTGTATATATAGGCAGCACATTCGAAATGATGATAAAGACTGCGGTAATCCAGATTGATCGTACCTGCCACTGCCTTTTTGTCGTCACTGACAAAGACCTTTGCATGCACAAAACCAGGCGTATACTCATAGATCTTCACCCCCGAACTGACCAGCCGTTTATAATGGTTCTTGGCCAGTGCGTAGGCAGCCTTCTTATCCGGGATCCCGGGCAGGATCAGTTTGACATCCACGCCCCGCTCCGCCGCGAACCGGATCGCTGTCTCCAGTTCCCCGTCGAGGATCAGATACGGTGTCATTACATGGACATAGTCGACCGCCCGGTTGAAAATATCCATATATACCATCTCTCCGACTTTATCCTTATCCAGCGGGCAGTCGCCGTAGGGCATGACAAAACCATCCGCGTCCTCCGGCCGGCCAGCGTCACAGCTCACCCAGGGTTCAAAGGCAGCTTCCTTCTCATCAAGATTCCACATCTGCAGGAACATCAG
>JAFOJB010000256.1 GCA_017420455.1 Blautia sp. | reverse complement strand
GTCTTGCCCCCTGTCCTGTCCTGCCCTCCCCTTGTCTTGCCCCTGTCTTATTCCGCCGCGGTAAATTAAAACCTTGACAATCCCCCTCTCAGGTAGTAAGATAATACCAGTATAATTCCATATGAACATACGTAGTGCTGACAAACCATTTTGTCAGAAGAGGGAATCAGGTGCGAAACCTGAGCGATCCGGTCACTGTAACAGAGGAGTGTCTCCCATATATCCATTGTACAAAAGTATGAGAAGGAGGGAAGACATAGAGATTCTGGAGCCAGGAAACCTGCTTCGTATGGCGAGGTTAAGCTTCCGTGTAAAGTGTAACGACCAATTCCGGGGATTCCGCAGCCCCGGAACGTTGTCCGCTTTTATGAAGCGGGCATTTTTTATGGAATGCGCCTGTTCATTAAGAATTATACATGATTAAATGGCAGGCGATACTGTTCCGGATGTTTTCGTTCCCTCCGCGCACTCATGAACGGATGCATTTCTACCCCGGAACAGCATCGTCCCCTCTTTTTCCGGTATGATCAGAATGTGAAGCCTGGACGTCAAATACATTGACGTCTTTTTTTGTACATTGCTGTCTTCTGTAATCAACGACATCCTTTATCCCCGGGAGGAACATCGAATGGAAAAGATGCCCACAGAAAATCCATCCACAGAGAATCCATCCACAGAAAAGCCGGTGGCAGAAAAATCATCCACGGAAAATCCATCCACGGAAAATTCATCTGCAGAAAAACCGGTCACGGAAATATTGTCTGCAGAAAAGGCAACTGCTGAAAACCCATCCACAAAAAAGCCGTCCTGGGAAGGAAAACACTACTCCTTTTTCAGCAACAGGGAATGTGAATATTTTCCCTGCCACAAAGGGGCAGATCCGGAAAAGTTCAACTGCCTGTTCTGTTATTGTCCTCTGTACGCCCTTGGCAGAAACTGCGGCGGAAACTTCCGCTTCAACGAAAAGGGTTACAAGGACTGCACGAAGTGCCTGCTCCCTCATAATCCCGGAAGCTTTGGCTATGTAACGGGAAAATATAAGGAGCTTGCCGCGCTCATTGCGAAACAAAACGAAGAGAAGAAACCGGTCAAAGAGAAAGATGAAAGACCGGAGCAGAGAGAAAGACCGGAGCAGAGAGAAAGATCGGAGCAGAGAGAAAGATCGGAGCAAGGAGAAAGAACTGAGCAAGGAGAAAGACCGGAGTAAAGAGAAAGATCAGAGCAAAGGGAAACAGAAGAGTAAAGGGAATGAACTGAATAAAGAGACAGAAAACAACTAAGGCACTGTCCATATAAATAACCTTTACATTTGGCGCGTCTAAATCCGCCCAGGCTGCGTTGTCGTCATTCGTCGATGCCCGGAGATAACAGAAAATATAAAAGAGAAAGAAAAGAGGGAAAACAGGGATGTATCTGTCTGACCTTCACACACATTCCATAGCCAGCGGACACGGTACCCGGTGTACCGTCCAGGACATGGCAAGGGCCGCATCAGAGAAAGGCCTGAAGCTGCTGGGCATCACAGACCATGGACCGGCAACCTCCGGCGCAGGGACTCCCTCTTATTTCCGGAGTCTGGCCTGTTCCCCCAGGGAACGTTTCGGTATAGAACTCCTTTACGGAGTTGAGCTGAACCTGATGGACCGGGAGGGAACTGTGGATCTTCCGGAGGAACTGCTCTCCAGAATGGATTATGCCATACTCAGCATGCACATCCAGAATTACAGACCCGGAACCAGGGAAGAGAATACCAGAGCCCTCATGGAAGCCATGCGGCGGCACCCCGGAATAAAGATCCTGGGACACTGCGATGATGCCAGATATCCGGTAGATTATGCCGTTCTTGCCAGAGCAGCCAGGGAAAATCATGTAATATTTGAAATCAATGAAGCATCTCTCGCGCCGGACGGCTACAGGGGGGATACCAGAAAACAGGATGCGGCGATCCTGGAGAGCAGCCTGAAGGAAGGCCTGCCTGTGCTTTTGTCCAGCGACAGCCACGGCACGGAGAAGATCGGGGATTTTACCTTCTCCTCGGAATTTGTCCACGGCGCACTGTTTCCCGAAGAGCAGATTCTGAACAACCGGCTTTCGTTTCTCCGGGCTTTTCTGCTGGACAGATGATTCCGGTGCAAGAATATTTCCATTGAACGGTCTTTTGCCTCACATCCTGCACAAGGGGCGGATATGATGCGAAAAAACCGCAGGACAGGCGCAGGGGGCAGGGTTGATGCGCAAAAACCACAAGAACCCACATTTTCGAACAAGAAAATGTGGGTTCTTGTGCTTCCCATGGGGATATTCCTTGACTTTTCATCCTGTATGCGATACTATAGCAACAGAAACAAAAATCTGATCTTCTGCGCTTCCCGAAAGCCTGCGAAGGGCAGAAAAAATCACACTACTTGTGCTTAAGGAGGAAGAAAGCATGGTTAACGAATTTGAAATCAAGAAACAGATCTGTGACATCGGCAAGAGAATCTACAACCGCAACATGGTTGCCGCAAACGATGGCAACATTTCTGTAAAGCTCAGTGACAACGAATTCCTTTGCACGCCCACAGGCGTATCCAAGGGCTTCATGACACCGGAGTACATCTGCAAGGTAGACGCAAAGGGCAATGTTATCCAGGCAAATCCCGGCTTCCGTCCTTCTTCAGAGATCAAGATGCATATGAGAGTCTACGAGAAGAGACCGGATGTCGGAGCCGTCGTACATGCACATCCGACCTTCGCCACCTCTTTCGCCATCGCTGGAATCCCGCTGACACAGCCCATCATGCCGGAGGCTGTTATCGCGCTTGGCTGTGTCCCCATCGCTGAGTACGGCACACCTTCCACCATGGAAATCCCGGATGCGGTAGAGAAATACCTTCCCTACTATGACGCAGTCCTTCTGGAAAACCATGGAGCCCTTACCTGGTCTGTCGACCTTCTGGCAGCCTACATGAAGATGGAATCCGTAGAATTCTACGCAGAGCTCCTTTACAAATCCAAAATGCTCGGCGGACCGAAGGAGTTCGACAAAGAGCAGATCGCGAAGCTGTATGAGATCCGCAGGAAAATGGGCCTTCCGGGCAAGCATCCGGCAAACCTCTGCCTCAACAAGAACGGCATGAACTGCCACAACTGCGGCGGCAGCTGCCACAGCCAGGAGGAAGGAACTACCAGTAACGCGGCAGACGCAGAGCTTGTAGCAAGCATCACCAGGCAGGTCATGGCTCAGCTGGGACTGAAATAATATTTCGAGGCTACTATAAGGAGGTCAATTTTCATGCCAGTGAATGAAACAATGGTACAGGAAATTGTGAAAGAAGTCATGGCGAAAATGCAGATCGCTGACGCTCCTGCTGGAAAACATGGGATATTCAAGGACATGAACGACGCCGTCGCGGCCGCGAAGAAGGCTGATGAGGTGGTCCGCCGCATGTCCATGGACCAGAGAGAGAAGATCATCTCCATCATTCGCAGAAAGATCAAAGAAAACGCGGAAATCTTCGCACGCATGGGCGTGGAAGATACCGGTATGGGAAATGTAGGGGATAAGATCCTGAAGCATCATCTGGTGGCAGACAATACTCCCGGCACCGAGGATATCACCACGACCGCATGGTCCGGCGACAGAGGCCTGACACTGGTAGAGATGGGACCCTTTGGCGTGATCGGGGCCATTACTCCCTGCACCAATCCCAGTGAGACGGTGCTCTGCAATACCATCGGCATGCTGGCCGGGGGAAACACCGTAGTGTTCAATCCCCATCCCGCTGCCATCAAGACAACCATCTTCGCCATCAACATGGTAAACGAGGCGTCCCTGGAGGGAGGCGGCCCGGACAATATCGCCTGTACCGTGGAAAAGCCCACTCTGGAGACCAGCTCCATCATGATGAAGCATAAAGATATCCCGCTTCTGGTCGCTACCGGCGGCCCCGGAGTGGTGACGGCAGTTCTTTCCTCCGGAAAGCGCGGCATCGGCGCCGGCGCAGGAAATCCTCCCGCACTGGTCGACGAAACTGCAGATATCCGTAAAGCCGCACAGGATATCGTAAACGGGTGCACCTTTGACAATAACCTCCCCTGCATCGCAGAGAAGGAGATCGTGGCGGTTTCCCAGATCGCAGACGAGCTTATGCATTACCTGCTTACGGAGAACGACTGTTATCTGGCCTCCAAAGAGGAGCAGGACAAGCTCACGGAAGTGGTCCTGGCAGGAGGGAAGCTGAACAGGAAATGTGTCGGACGTGACGCAAAGACCCTTCTTTCCATGATCGGTGTAAATGCCCCCGCAAATATCCGCTGTATTGTTTTTGAAGGCCCGAAGGAGCATCCGCTGATCTCCGAAGAGCTGATGATGCCCATCCTTGGCATGGTACGGGCAAAGGATTTTGACGATGCCGTGGAACAGGCCGTATGGCTGGAGCATGGGAACCGTCATTCCGCCCACATCCATTCCAAGAATGTAGACCACATCACAA
Organism: Blautia sp.; assembly: GCA_017420455.1. GTDB lineage: Bacteria > Bacillota > Clostridia > Lachnospirales > Lachnospiraceae > Blautia_A. The sequence goes on along the minus strand of JAFOJB010000256.1, from coordinate 4,387 downwards.
AGTACGCAAAAGCGATCGACACAGCCATCCTCGTGAAAAACGGTCCTTCCTATTCCGCCCTTGGCTTCGGCGGAGAAGGATTCTGCACCTTCACGATCGCAAGCCGTACCGGTGAAGGGCTCACCAGTGCCAGCTGCTTTACCAAGAGAAGACGCTGTGTAATGTCAGACAGCCTTTGCATTCGCTGATCAGGAGGAACAGAGCATGGATATCAACAGTATTAATATAGAAGAAATCGTGAAACAGGTCCTTTCCGGCATGACCGGGAACGCACCGGTTTCCGGCGCGGCGCCGGCAGCGGCTGCCGGATCGGTTCCCAAAACTGCCCATGTGGCAGTCCTCACGGAAAAAGAGCATTTTGAGATCAGAGAATATCCCATCCCGCCTGTAGGCGATGACGATATCCTGGTAAAGGTGGAAGGCTGCGGCGTATGCGGTACCGACGCCCATGAATTTAAGAGAGATCCCTTCGGCCTGATCCCGGTAGTTCTGGGACACGAGGGAACCGGCGAGATCGTTGCCATGGGAAAGAATGTAAAGACAGATACGGCAGGAAATCCTGTGAAGCTCGGGGACAAAATCGTTACCTGCATGATCTTCAAGGATGATCCGGAGATCACCATGTTCGACCTGAACAAGAAGAACGTGGGCGGCGCGGATGTATACGGACTGCTGCCGGATGACGATGTTCATCTGAACGGATGGTTTTCCGACTACATCTTCATCCGCGGAGGAAGCTTTGGCTCCACCTTCTTCAATGTCAGCGATCTGGATTTCGATTCCCGTATGCTCATCGAGCCCTGCGCAGTTCTGGTACACGCAGTGGAAAGAGCAAAGACCACGAATATCCTCCGCTTCAACAGCAGAGTGGCAGTACAGGGCTGCGGCCCCATCGGCCTGATCTGTATTGCGGTGCTCCGTACCATGGGAATCGAGAATATCGTGGCAGTAGACGGAAATGAGAAGCGTCTTGAGTTCGCCAGGAGGATGGGTGCCAACGCTACCGTGAATTTCAAGGATTTCCCGGGCGGCGTGGAGGCTCTGGCAGGCGGCGTGAAAGCGGCCTTCAAGGGCCATCTTGCGGATTTTGCCTTCCAGTGTACCGGAAATCCTGTCGCTCATGCAAACATCTACAAGTTCATCCGTAACGGCGGCGGACTTTGCGAGCTGGGCTTCTTCATCAACGGCGGAGACGCTACCATCAACCCGCATTTCGATATCTGCTCCAAGGAGATCACTACGGTAGGTTCCTGGGTATATACCCTGAGAGATTATGCAACCACCTTTGATTTCCTGAGAAGAGCGAAAGGTATCGGCCTTCCTATGTCTGACCTGATCACAGACAGGTTCCCGCTTTCCGAGATCAATGAGGCTCTGAAGACGAACCTGGCAATGACAGGGCTTAAGATTGCGGTTGTCAATAAATAAGAAGAATGGCAGAGGAGATAGAATATGGCAGAAGCGGTAGGCATTCTGGAAGTATATGGGCTGGTCACTGCGTTTGTTGCGGCGGATGCCGGATGCAAGGCGGCAAATGTCCGGCTGGAGGTGTTTGATAAAAATAAACCGGCCAACGCGGATTCGCTGCCAGTTCCGCTCCTTGTCTGCATTAAGTATCGCGGAAGTGTTTCGGATGTGACGGCGGCAGTGGAAGCCGGCATCAGGACCGCCGAGGCGATGACCGGGGTAGTACAGCATTACGTGATCCCGAACCCTGAGCCCGGGACAGAAAAAATGCTGAAGATCAGCGCACTGGACAAGAAATAGAGCTGGACAAAGATGGAATTTCATAATCAGGAGGAATGATACTATGGCCATGGAAGCATTGGGAATGGTTGAAACCAGAGGACTCACCGCAGCCATCGAGGCAGCGGATGCCATGACAAAGGCAGCAGAGGTTACCCTGATCGGTACCGAGAAGATCGGTTCCGGACTGGTGACCGTTATGGTACGCGGGGATGTCGGAGCTGTAAAGGCCGCTGTAGAGAGCGGGTCCGCAGCAGCTTCAAGACTTGGCGAGCTCGTTGCCACCCATGTAATCCCGAGACCTCACAGCGATGTAGAAAAGATCCTTCCCACCATCTGACACAGATGGAAAAGGGACAGGAGCGAAAAGCTTTGCTCCGGAACAACCTTGTTTTATGAAAAAGGAGTTCGCCAATGAGCAAATCTTATGGATTTATTGAAATCACAGGCGTGGTGGCTGCACTGGATGCCCTCGATATCATGACCAAGGCGGCCAATGTGGAGCTGTCGAGCTGGGAACGTAAGCTGGGCGGACGACTGGTTACGATTATTGTGGAAGGCGATGTGTCCGCGGTCACCGCTGCGGTGGACGCGGCCGTTGCCGGTACGATCAAAAAGCCTGTGAGCTATGCGGTGATAGCGAATCCACATGAAGAGATCGTAAAGATCGTGGAGCTTTCCGCTGCCCGCTGGAAACGGCAGCTCGCTTCGAAGGAAGCTGCCCTCTCCGAGAAGGAGACGAAGGAGACCTGAAAGTGCAGGCTCCGGAGAAATGAAGACCCGGAAGACCGGAAAAGAATGATCCGGGGATCATGAGCAAAAATCAGAGCAGATGGCGGATATCTGCCATATCTGCGGATCAGGGATTCATCGTCAATGATGAATCATCAATAGAATACTGTCATACAGGAGGAACAGAACATGACACAGGAAGCATTGGGAATGGTTGAAACCAGAGGACTTACCGCATCGATCGAGGCAGCTGACCAGATGTGCAAGGCTGCAAATGTTGTTCTTGTCGGAACAGAGAAAATCGGATCCGGACTTGTTACCGTCATGGTCCGCGGAGATGTAGGCGCTGTCAAATCTGCCGTAGAGGCAGGCTCCGCCGCAGCTTCCAGGCTCGGCGAGCTTATTGCTACCCATGTAATCCCGAGACCTCACACAGATGTAGAGAAAATTCTTCCGGTTCTTAAATAATCTCCTTCATATTCCGCGGAAAAACAAAGATATTCCATATCCCGGTTTCTGCGGGTATAAACCAGAAAAAACCGAAGGAAAGCAGGTGCACTCTTGGAAGCAAATAATATTGAACTGATCACCAGAATGGTGATGGAGGCCCTGGAACAGAATCAGAGCAGGGATACAGGCTTTGTAGTGCCCATCGGCGTATCTGCCCGCCATATTCATCTGACGCAGGAGCATGTGGAGGCACTGTTCGGGCCGGGGTATCATCTCACGAAGAAGAAGGATCTGATGGGAGGCCAGTTCGCCGCCAACGAGACGGTGACCATTGTAGGCCTGAAGCTCCGGGCCATCGAGAATGTCCGGATTCTGGGTCCCGTCAGGAAAGCTTCCCAGGTGGAAGTTTCCGCCACAGACGCCATCAAACTGGGCATGAAGGTACCCGTCAGGGAATCCGGAGATGTGAAGGGAAGCGCCGCCATCGCCATCGTCGGACCGAAGGGAGCACTCTATCTGAAAGAAGGCTGTATCGTGGCCATGCGTCATATCCATATGTCTCCGAAGGATGCGGAGGCAGCGGGGGTGAAGGACGGAGACATAGTCTCTGTCAAAGCGGACAATGAGAGAGGTACGATCTTCAATCATGTAAAGATCCGTGTGGACGAAAGCTTTACCCTGGAAATGCATATCGACACAGACGAGGCCAATGCTGCCCAGATTTCCCAGGGACAGACCGTGACGATCATTAAATGACGATCATTGCATAAGAAAACATAGAAAACATAAATATAAGGTCCGGCCTTCTCCTCCCGGGGAAGGCCCCGCCTGCGGCGGGAACGGAACCTGCCTGGAACAGTCTGGAGGTCCGGATGATTATTGGCAAGGTGGTGGGAAGCGTGGTTTCCACCAGAAAAAGTGAAAAATTAGTCGGGAACAAATTTATGATCGTGGAGCCGGTGCATCGTATGAAAGGGGACCTTGGACAGATCGTCGCCATCGATATTATCGGTGCGGGGATCGGAGAATTTGTTTTGGTGGCACAGGGAAGCGCAGCCAGGATCGGCTGCGGCGTAGAGACAGCGCCTGTGGATGCGGCAATCGTCGGCATCATCGATGACGGCGCGGGATTGGAGTAACGCCATGGAAATCAATGAACTGCAGAAAATCATACAGGAAAATGGTGTTGTAGGCGCCGGTGGAGCTGGATTCCCTACGTATATGAAGATCAGCGACAAAGCGAACACGATACTGATGAACTGTGCGGAATGTGAACCGCTCCTGAAGCTTCACAGACAGCTTCTGGAGAAGCATGCTTTCGAAATCATGAAGACCTTCTATATGGTCATGCAGACAGTAGGGGCACAGGAAGCCATCATAGGAATCAAAAAGTCCTATGTACAGACAGTGAACGCCCTGAGGCAGCATATCGAGGAATTTCCCGGGATGAGGATCCATC
>JAFOJB010000255.1 GCA_017420455.1 Blautia sp. | reverse complement strand
GTCAAGGACGGAAAAAACGATCTGTCTGGCGGTCTCCCCCTCCCTGAAATCCTACGGCATTTCCGGGAGGGCAAGGCTTTTTGAGGTGGTGCAGCGCGTGGGAGAACTGAACCGCTGCCGCCTCAAAAAGGCGGGTACATTTTCCGGTGAATCCGCCAGCATTACAGAACTGAACCGGGATCCGTCCCTGAAAATCGGTTACATTGCGGCTGTGCCGAGGATGTCCCTGTATATGGAATACAGCACCCGGATCTACCAGATTTACCTGCGTTATTTCGCGCCGGAGGACATCCATGTTTATTCCATAGATGAGGTGATGATCGACGCCACCAACTATCTGAAAACATACGGCCTTAATGCACATGAGCTGGCCATGAAGATGATGAAAGAGGTATTCCGGGAGACAGGGATCACCGCAACAGCCGGAATCGGCTCCAATCTGTATCTCGCCAAAATCGCGATGGATATCATGGCAAAGCATGCCCGGCCGGATGAAGACGGTGTACGGATCGCCGAGCTGGATGAAATGTCCTACCGCCGCCAGCTGTGGAACCACAGGCCGCTGACGGATTTCTGGCGTGTAGGAAACGGATATGCCAGGAAACTGGAGGCTGCCGGGATGTACACAATGGGTGACGTGGCCAGGTGCAGCATCCGGAATGAGGATATGCTCTACAACATGTTCGGCGTCAACGCAGAACTGCTGATTGACCACGCCTGGGGCTGGGAACCATGCACCATGGACCTGGTCAGATCCTACGAGCCGGACGACAGATCCTTCTCTTCCGGGCAGGTGCTGATGAGCCCTTACACATGGGAAAAAGCCCGGATCATCGTCCATGAGATGGCAGATGCGGCCGCCCTTGACCTTGTTGGGAAGAGGATGGTGACGGACCAGGTGGTGCTGACGGTCTGCTATGAGAACCTGGACGGACAGGTGGATGCCTCCGGCAGAAAAATCACGTACAGGGGTGAAGTGACGGTTGACCGTTACGGGAAAAAGACGCCGAAACATGCCCATGGAACGCAGAATATTGGGAAATATACGTCTTCCGGGAAGCTGATCACCGAGGCGGCACTGAAGATTTACGACAGAACGGCAGACCGGTCTCTCCTGGTACGTCGGATATACATAGTTGTCAATCATGTCGTGTCCGAAGATAAAGCGAACGCCGATCCTGCTTATGAACAGATGGATCTGTTCACGGATTATTCCGCCAGGGAGAAAGAGGAGAAGGCTCTGGAAAAGGAACATCAGATGCAGGAGGCCATGCTGAAGATAAAAGACAGGTTCGGCAAGAACGCGATCCTGAAGGGCGTGAATTTTCTGGAAGGCGCTACCGGAAGGGAAAGAAACCGCCAGATTGGAGGCCATAAACAATGAAGAGCAGGACAGAAAAATGGCCGTATGAAGATATCGTGAATCTTCCGCATCATGTTTCAAAGAAACATCCTCAGATGCCGATGATAAAGCGTGCGGCCCAGTTTGCGCCGTTTGCAGCCCTGGCCGGATACGACGACGCCGTGGAGGAAACGGCCCGCCTGACTGATGAAATGGTGGAGCTGGAAGACAGCGCCGTTGACGAGCTGCATCGAAAGATCAATGAAGCGCTTTGCTCAGGAGACGAGGTCACGGTCACGTATTTTGTCCCGGACACAAAGAAATCAGGAGGGAGATATGTCCGTACAGCTGGCCTGATCAAAAAGGCCGGGATGGGCAGGATTGTGATGAACGATGGTCTTTCGATCCCTGTGGAGAGCATAAGGGAGATCGTGTGACACAGGGACGGTCCCCTTTTCTCTCTTTTCTCTCAAAAAAAGAAGCTTGACAGAACGGGAATACTGTAATGAAATGCCTATCTATAAAGACAAGGGCGTCTTGGAAGAAATTCCGGGACGCCTTCTTTTTTGTTCAAAAAGGAGTCATTCCACAATGGCGTGGACCGCCGGGGTGGAATGACTTTTTTTTTCAGTGAGGAGGTACATTATGACACAGGAAATCATGAAGGCACTGGACGGAGAAATTTTTGCAGTATGGTTTTTGATCGGAGCGGCGTTCGTGTTCTGGATGCAGGCGGGGTTCGCCATGTGTGAGGCGGGCTTTACAAGGGCAAAGAATGCGGGAAACATCATCATGAAAAACCTGATGGACTTCTGCATCGGCACTGTCATGTGGTTTATCTGCGGCGCGTCCCTTATGCTCGGACCGAACATCCTGAAGGGATTTGCAGGAGGATTCAGCTTTGACGTGTTTACCGGTTACGCGGATTTCAATTATTCTGCCTTTGTATTCAACCTGGTATTCTGCGCAACGACTGCGACGATCGTATCCGGGTCTATGGCTGAGCGGACTAAATTCTCCAGCTACTGCATCTACTCAGCTGTGATCTCCGCAGTAATATACCCAATTGAAGCACACTGGACCTGGGGAGGCGGATTTCTGGCGCAGTGGGGCTTTCATGATTACGCGGGATCCAACTGCATCCACATGGTCGGCGGCATCTGTGCCTTCATCGGAGCCTGGATGCTTGGACCAAGGATTGGCAAGTTCGAGAAGGATAAGAATGGGAAGATCAGCAAAGTAAACGCATTTCCCGGCCATAACCTGGTCATCGCTGCGCTGGGCGTGTTCATTCTCTGGCTTGGCTGGTATGGGTTTAACGGAGCG
>JAFOJB010000254.1 GCA_017420455.1 Blautia sp. | reverse complement strand
GCGCAAAAAGCTCTTCCAGGGACAGGTCCTCCGAGAATCTGACCCCCAGGCCGTTTCCGAAGGCCATCTTGCACACAGAAGCCGCAACGCCGTTCCGGTCGCTGACATAGCAGGAAACTACCTTTCCTTCCTGCATCGCCTGATGAATTCTGTCATACTGGAGCTTCAGGGCTTCATAATCCGGCAGGTCAAAGGAATCCTTCGGAATCCGGAACCATACCAGACAGCTGCCTGCTTTCTTCAGCTCCGGGGTGATGACATCCTTTACCCTGGCCACATCCACCGCAAAGGATACCAGAGTCGGCGGAACATCTATGTCGTTGAAGGTTCCGGACATACTGTCCTTTCCCCCGATGGAGGGAAGGGAAAAACCGATCTGGGCCGCATACGCCCCCAGAAGGGCAGCCACCGGCTGGCTCCATCTCTTCGGATCCTCAGTCATCCTGCGGAAGTATTCCTGGAAAGTAAAGCGGATCTTCTTATAATCCCCGCCGGAAGCGACGATCCTGGAAACAGATTCCGTCACTGCATAGGCTGCTCCATGATAAGGACTCCAGGATGAAAGATAAGGATCGAAGCCATAGCTCATCATCGTCACCGTCCGGGTATTTCCGTTCCGTACCGGAACCTTGGCCACCATGGTCTGAATCTCCGTCTGCTGATACTTTCCGCCGTAGGGCATCAGGACGCTTCCCGCGCCGATGGAGCTGTCAAACATTTCCACCAGCCCTCTCTGTGAACAGACATTGAGATCCTGCAGGGTCCGGAGCAGTTTTTCCTTCCCGTCTTCGATCTTTTCCTCTTTTTTATATAAGGGGCTTTCCTCCTTCGAAGGAATTTCCACAAATACCCTGGTTTCCTGATGTGCTCCATTGGTATCCAGAAAAGCGCGGGAAAGGTTTACGATCTCCTTTCCTCTCCAGAGAAGCACCAGACGAGGCTCCTCCGTAACCACCGCTGCCGGTACGGCCTCCAGGTTTTCCTCGGCCGCAAAAGCAAGGAACTTCTCCACATCTGCAGGAGATACCACTACCGCCATCCTTTCCTGGGATTCGGAGATTGCCAGCTCTGTGCCGTCAAGACCGGCATATTTCTTCGGCACCTTGTCCAGCTCTACCCGAAGTCCCGGCGCAAGCTCCCCGATGGCAACGGATACGCCGCCTGCACCAAAGTCGTTGCATTTTTTGATGATCCTGCTGACTTCCTCTCTCCGGAACATGCGCTGGATCTTTCTTTCAGTGGGAGCATTTCCCTTCTGGACCTCTGCCCCGCAGACCTCGATGGAGCTTTCCGTATGGACCTTGGAGGACCCGGTGGCGCCTCCGATGCCATCTCTGCCGGTACGGCCGCCCAGAAGAATGATGATATCCCCGGGGTCAGAATTTCCCCGGATCACCGCCCGTCTGGGAGCGGCTCCCATTACCGCGCCGATCTCCATTCTCTTGGCCACATAGGCAGGATGGTAGATTTCCTTCACATAGCCTGTTGCCAGACCGATCTGATTGCCATAGGAGCTGTAGCCCTTCGCCGCCTGGCGGACCAGCTTCTTCTGCGGGAGCTTGCCCTTCAGAGTCTCCTTCACCGACACAGTAGGATCTGCCGCTCCGGTGACGCGCATTGCCTGATAGACATAAGTACGGCCGGACAGAGGATCCCGGATGGCGCCGCCAAGGCAGGTGGCAGCCCCGCCGAAGGGTTCGATCTCTGTGGGATGATTATGGGTCTCATTCTTGAAATTGATGAGCCACTCTTCTTCCCTGCCATCCACATCCACCGGCACCACAATGCTGCAGGCGTTGATCTCGTCGGACTCCTCCTGGTCGGATAGCTTTCCTTCTGCCTTCAGCCTCTTCATGGCGATAAGAGCCAGATCCATCAGGCAGATATATTTGTCCTTCCTGCCCTTGTAAAGCGCCTCCCGGTCCTTCAGATACTCCCGGAAGGTCCTCTCCACAGGTTCCCTGTAATCCCCTTCCCCGAAGGACACCTCTGTGAGCTCGGTGGAAAAGGTGGTATGCCGGCAGTGATCGGACCAGTAGGTATCCAGAACACGGATCTCGGTGATGGTGGGGCAGCGCTTTTCCGTCTCGGAAAAATAATGCCGGATATGCAGAAAATCCTTCCAGGTCATGGCCAGATTCAGGGAAGTATATAATTCCTTCAGCTCCTCCTCCGGCATCTCCGGAAAGCCGGTAAGAACTGCCACATCCTCCGGTTCCGGATATTCCATGCGCAGGGTCCGGGGCTTTTCCTCCCCGACCTCCCGGGAATCCACCGGATTGATGCAGTGGCTCTTTATGGCGGAAAGCTCCTCCCCGGAAAGCTTTCCTTCGATGATATATGTGGTCGCGGAACGGATCACAGGCTCTGCGTCCTTGTCCAGGAACTGCACGCACTGTACGGCGGAATCCGCCCTCTGATCGAACTGTCCCGGCAGATATTCCACAGAAAAACAGTGGTCCGATTCCCCGCAGGGGAAGGTCTCGAGATATACCCTGTCCACGGGCGGTTCCGAAAACACGGTATAAAGCGCTGTCTGGAAAAGCTCTTCCTCCAGGTTTTCCACATCATAACGAATCAATACCCGCACATTGGTCACCGAGGTAATTCCCAGATAGCTTTTTATCTCAGAAAACAGCTCCTTTGCCTGCACCGCAGCATGTGGCTTCTTTTCAACATAAACCCGTCTTACCTTGTCCATCTGTCCTCCTCTTCTTCGCAAGTATATACTGTTACAAAATCTGTCTCTTTATCGGATTATACGGGAAGTACTGCCTTTGCCGCCTCCAGAGCGCCGCTCTTTACTTCATGGAAAAGGCCCAGATCTGCCTTTTTCGCGATTTCCGGATCGATGGGCATCTGGCCTGCCACCGGAAGGCGAAGATCGGCGGCTGTCTCAGAGAGTCTGCTCTCTCCGAAGGGGTAGATTTTTTCCTGGCAGCCCGGACAGACCATGTAGCTGAAATTTTCAAACAGACCCAATACCGGAACATGCATCATCTCCGCCATATTATAAGCCTTGGTGACGATCATCTTTACCAGGTCCTGCGGCGTAGTCACGATAAAGACTCCGTCCAGAGGAATCGACTGAAATACGGTGAGAGGTACGTCTCCGGTGCCCGGCGGCATATCCACGAAAAGATAATCCAGGTCTCCCCAGACTACATCCGACCAGAACTGTTTTACCATGCCCGCCAGAATCGGTCCCCTCCAGATCACCGGGGTTTCCTCGGAGGGAAGGAGGAAATTGACAGACATGACCTTGATATGGTTCCGGGTCTCGAATGGAAGGATAGCCTTTTCTGTCCCCTGTGCTTCTCCCCTGATGTCATACATCCTGGCGATGGACGGTCCGGTGATATCCGCATCCAGGATACCAACCTTAAATCCGGCCTCCGCCATCATGTTGGCAAGAGATCCGGTCACAAAGGACTTCCCGACGCCGCCCTTTCCACTGATGATTCCGATCACATGACGGATATCAGACTGTTCGTTTGCTGCCACAAGCATACTCTGCGGGTTATTCTTTTTCGAACATCCCTCACAGCTGCTCTTGTCACAGGTTGTACTTCCACATTCCTTAGCCATAATGCTTCTCCTCTTGTTCGTAAGAATATACTGACATACTGACATACACTGTTGCCGGATGACGATTCTGTAAGTCGGCCGGACGTGGCCGGCAGCAAAGCCTGTCTCCTCTTATTCACAGGATTGTACTGACAACATAGTATGAAGAACAACTTCATATTATAACATGCAGATTATATTTCTGTAAAGGAACATCTTTGTTTTATCTGGGATGTAAGGATATCAAATATGATGGTTCCGTCCGGAAGATCCGTTCTCTCATAGGAAACTTCCTTTCCTTCAAATTTCTGTTTCACATACATTTCCGGATCCTCGATCTCAAGCTCTTCCACAAAAACATCCCGCATCTGGTTGCCGGGGCATTTGTTGAAAATCTCCCAGATCACTTCATATTCTTTCATTTCTTTCTCCTTTCTTCTTGCATGGAGCATATTTCTGTCGTATGATAAAGAATATCTCTTAAAAATCTGATACCACGGAGGAGGCACATCATGGAACTTCTGAAACAGAGAATTCTGCGCGACGGAGTAGTAAAACCGGGAAATGTCCTGAAAGTGGACAGCTTTCTGAATCACCAGATGGACATCGACCTGATCAATGAGATTGGCAAGGAATTCAAAAGACGTTTTTCCGGCTGCCCGGTAACCAAGATCCTTACCATTGAAGCATCCGGCATCGGCATCGCCTGCATTACAGCTCAGTATTTTCATGTTCCTGTTGTTTTCGCGAAAAAAGCCCAGAGCATCAACCTTGATGGAGATGTTTACACCACAAAGGTAGAGTCCTTTACCCACAAAAAAGTATATGATGTTATCCTTTCGAAGAAATACCTTACCGCGGACGACCATGTCCTGCTGATCGACGATTTCCTTGCAAACGGGTGCGCCCTTCTGGGTCTCATCGATATCGTAAAGGAATCCGGAGCTGTCCTGGAAGGCGCCGGGATCGTCATCGAAAAAGGGTTCCAGAGCGGCGGGAGGACGATCCGCGAGATGGGGATCCATCTGGAGTCACTGGCGATCATTGATTCCATGACCGAGTCCTCCCTCGTCTTCCGGCAGACAGACACCCCGTAACGGGCAGTCACCAACTGACAGCGTACAACAAGCGCGGAAAACAGGCAAAACAGGCGGCAGACCGCGCACAGCAAAAGCGGAAAGCAGGCGGCAGACCGCGTCCGCATCATATATGAAACGCTGCGAAGCTGCCGTATAGATCAGGAAAGCGGCCGATCCGGAATCGGGTCGGCCGCTTTTATGCTGCATATACCGCGGCAAGAATTGCCGCTCAGGATCTGTTCCAGGCCCTGATCTGTGCCCCTGTGTAACCGGCACCGGATATTTCTGAACTGTTTCCCACTGTACGATATCGCCTGGTCATACCGGACCGGGCGAAACGGATATTTCCGGTGCATCGTCTTCCCGGCCGGAAAACGGCATTTCTGTCAGAACAGGCGTCTCCACAATTTCGGGAGCCACCTCCTCTTCCTCATAATATCCGTTATCCACCAGCATCTGATAATTATCCTGGTCGATCAGCTCCGCCAGGCATGTGACGGTCTGCACGATCTTTTTCCCGTTATCATACTGGCTGGCATCCGCATTTTCCGGCTTCTCTCCGGAAAGAAGGGTTCCCACTGTCTTTGCCATGGTATCTGCCAGAGTATACGCATCGAGAAACATGGAGAAATCTATCTTCCCTTCTGCAATAGCTTTCACGGACTCTGCTTCTGTCCCCCTGGTGGCAAGCAGGGTTTCTCCCTCCCGGGGATACCGCCCTTCCTCATACAGCCCGGGCAGAACTGCCAGTGCCAGAGCCGGATCTCCGGCCAGTATGGCGTCCGGCCTCTGCGTCTGGTAAAAACCATCCAGGATCTGTTCCATATGACTTACGGCAACCTGCGGATTCAGATCCATGATGGCTGTATCCTCAAAGGAAATCTTTCCGGAAGGAACCGCCAATGTCCCGCTCTGCAGATAGGGATCCAGTATTTCCATGACGCCGTTGTAAAAGAAGAGCGCCTCCAGATCATCCGGGCTTCCCATCAGAAGCTCAATGGTACGGGTCTGCCCCTCCTCCCTGAGGGTCTCAAGACCCAGCCTGGTGACAATCTCCCTGGCAGTATCCTTGCCGATCTGGCGCATATCGAAAGCCACATAGCAGGAAACCTTCAGGGTATCCATGATCAGGGTATCATAGGAGATCACATCTGCCGTACAGCTGTCCAGGACTTCTGACAGGCCATAGGGATCTGCCGGATCTGCCACGACAGCATCCACCTGACCGCCGCTCTCCAGGAATTCCCTGATCTGCGTCTCCTGAAGGGCCGCATCCTCTTCCGCGAAAAAAATCCGGGGCTGACAGCCCTCCTCTACCAGCTTCGTCTCCATTCTCCGGGCAATGGAACTCCCCCGGGGATCTTCCGCTTTCCCGGGAAGAAAAACTCCCACAAGCTTCAGATCCTCCTCTTTATTCTCTATATTTTCTTCGTTTTCCTCCGTCTCTTGTACGGTTTCCGCCAAAGCCCCCGAAGCCTCCTTCTGCCCGTCCGCGGACTCTTCTTTTCTGGAAACGCTGCCGCAGCCTGCGGCTGTCAGTAACAGTGCTGCTACTCCCAGCAAGCAGAAGGCAATTCTTTTTTTCATGATCTACCTCCGATGCGCACTGCCGGCATCTTACAACCTTGACAACAAAAAACTGTTATTTTTCGATTTTGTATTCTTTCGCCAGACTCTTCAGGTATTCTCTGTACAACTGTATCGTCTTCTTCGGCTTAAGAAGTCTGGCATCCTCGCCCGCTCCTGTGAGCCATCCGTAAAATCTCCGGTTCTCCGGCGCTTCGACCGTAACCACCCACAGGCCGTCTTCCTTTTCCT
>JAFOJB010000253.1 GCA_017420455.1 Blautia sp. | reverse complement strand
GACATAGCTGCTGCAGGGTGCGCAGCAGCTGTGAAGAAGAAGGGTCGGAACCCTTTTCTCTTCTTCCAGGCGGGAAAGGATTCCATCCAGCTGCGCCTGGTAATTTACCCTGGATTTCCGGGGCCGGACAAAACCGCCGTTTTCACCCATCTGCCTCACCGATCCTTTCCCCCATTTTAACCATTGTCTCGTATCCTTCTGCCGAATGCTTTACAAGATCCTGGTCCATACGGACTTTTCCCTTCTGCAGCAGGAGCACGATGGTAGAACCCCCGAATTCGAAGCAGCCCTTTTCCTCCCCCTTCAGGACATGGCGTTTTTCCGGATGCCGGTTGGAAATCTTCCCCACCATGAGGGCCCCTACCTCCATCATGCACAGGATTCCCAGGCGTTCTGTCCTGAGAAAGCAGTACTCCCGGGTGTTTTCGTGATACACCTTCGTCTGCTCCACCGCTGCAGGGTTGACGGTGTGATAGAGGCCGGGAATCCTTCTGTTTTTGGATTTTTCCCCGGAGGCAGGATAACAGTAATGATGGTAATTGTCCACGCAGAGCCGCAGAATAAGGGCGGTACCGCCCTGAAAGTGCTCCACGGCCTTGTCGTCCCGCAAAAGCCCCTTCAGGGAATACTCCATGCCTTTTATATAGAAGGAGCTGTCCTCTGCGATCCTGCATACCGTCACCCTCCCGTCGCAGGGACTGACCAGCACACCCTCTTCCATGCAGACGGGTCTCTTCTCCGGACGGATCCGCCTGGTAAAGAAATCATTATAAGAGGAAAAGCGCTGCTTCTCATACTCTTCCAGCCGGATCCCGTTTCTTTTTACAAAACCGGGAACCAGAAGGGCAGAAAGATGTGTTTTCAGAAACAGTCCGCCAATTTCCGACACAAGGGGCTGAACAAGAAGGGACAGGAGCCGCCTTCCCGTTCCGCTGGTATACATCCAGCGAAGAAGCTTGTCCTGTCCTGTGTTTTCCTTATATAATTTTCCGCTGCGATCCATATAATCCATATATCTTTTCTCCCATCCCATGTCCCCGCCGGCCTCTGGCAGTTTCGCATCTGCTCCGGCCGGCGGGAATTATACTTCAGATCCAGTGGAACATTTTGGCGATGGCAAGGCCAATGCCGATGACCATCAGAACCACCACCGGATTCTTCGGCTTTTTCACCCTGATATTACTGATAAACAGAACGCCCACTATAGCCACTGTGAAGTGAAGAACATATACAAACTCAATGTGGATATGCACCCGCATCAGGTATAAGAAAGGCAGGATGATCGCCATGGAGGTGATGGGCAGTCCCTGATAGTATTCTCTTGCCTGTTCTGTCTCCTTCTGCCGCTTTTCCTCTGTCACATTGAAGTAGGCGAGACGGATCACCGAAGCAACTCCATACAGAGCCAGAATCAGGACCCCGAGAGGCTTCTTCATGCCAAGGCAATGGCAGATGACAATCGGCAGCACGCCAAAGCACACCACATCGCAGAGGGAATCGATCTGGATTCCGAATTTCTTCTGGTCTTCTGTACGGTTCTTTTTGGTCCGCGCGATCTTTCCGTCGAACATGTCGCATAAACCGGAAAGCGCCAGACACAATATCGCGATCCGGAAATTTCCCTGCACCGACTGGGTTATCCCAAAGACCGAAATCATCAGGCTGATATAGGTAAGCACCACCGTATAATCATAAAAACCAAGCATTTAATGTTTTCCTCCAATTTAATGTTTTCCTCCACTGGAAAGATTTTTGATCCTGCCGTTTTCTTCCGGCACATTTTCCCCATGTATTACGAAATGGGCAACTACGGACATCACCGCACTGATAAGCATTTCCCCATAATACCCGATCCCTCTGGAAAGCAGCATGGAAGGAAGGAGCAGGGGACCGAAAATCGGCTCAAACATTACCAGATACAGACTTTCACTGATCCCCATCCCGCCGGGAAGAGGAAGCATATCTACGGAAACCGAGATTACCGACTGCAGAAGGGTAATGGTGAAAAAGTCATGCCCGGAAAGCCCCAGTGCAAGATATACCCACCAGGTAACCGTAAAAAGGAAGAACCGCTGGATGATGGTAATGACGAATACATTGAAAATAACCCGCTTATGGGTAGCCCAGAATGCGGCTGTTTCGTGATACAGGTCCATGGAATTCTCGAGCTTTTTGAGCCTTTCTTCCTTCTTTTTCAGAAGATGGAGCTTTTCCAGGATCTTCAGCCCTCTGACCATGATAAACTTCGCAAGCCCCGGAGCGAACACCAGGATCATCATGAAGGTGACGCAGAACACATTCAGGGCGACTCCCAGATAGAAGACCCACATGAAATCCCCAAGATATCCGGAAAGGAAATCCCTCCCGAACAGGCAGACAAGGACTCCCACCAGCACCAGGACCGCTTTGTAGGTAATCGTTACGATCATCAGCACCAGAGTCGTCACCGGAACGGGGAGCTTATCCCTTTTCATATAAAAGATCTGCATAGGCTGCCCGCCGGATGCGGATGGCGTAATGCAGCTGTAAAAAAAACCCACAAAGGAATACAGTGCGCAGTGTGTCTTTTTTACACTCGCTCCAAGAGTCCGCATCATATAAAATATGATCGTGGCTTCCCCGAGAATAAAGAGGATCACACAGATAATTCCTACGAAAAGATATCGGAAATCTGCTTCCCTGGCTGTTTCCAGGATGGCGGAGATATCTTTCCCGCGGAATACAAAGTACATCGTCAGTACAAAAACAACCACAAGAAAAATCAGATTCCAGACGGTTTTTTTCTTATCACCCATCCTCTTTCTTCCCCTCTCATCGGTCTGTTCTATAGAGTATAGCATATCCTTCATGAAAATTACAGGAATTTCCTTTGTTTTTTTCTTCTCTTTCAGAGCTGGGGTATTTCGTGATAAGCTGTTCGTTCCTGTTCAGACCCTCACAGGGTCGGGGCTGATGTGTACTGGCTCTCGTGACTGCAGAAAAATCTTTATAAGCTCCTCCAGAGCTGAAGCCTTTTACTGCGGACACAGTTTTTTCTGCACTCCGTCAGGAAGCAGTCACCTTGGGAACACAGGCAGACCCGGCCGGCGAGGCCTTGAACTGTAACGATGGATCCTCCGCGTTGTGCTTTTTAGAGAAAAAGTCTTAGACAAATACAGATACTTATGATAATATGGTAATGCCTTATAAATTATTTTTTATATTTTAAAGGAGGATATTATGAAAAACAGGTTTATGAAAAAAGCTGCAGCAATTGCTCTTGCAGCTGTGATGGGCACTACTGCCGCGTCATCCGCTGTCATGGCATCCTGTACAAGTTTCACCGAATGTGGCAAAACGCATATTGCTGAAAAATCTGCTGAAATCGCCGCAGGCTGGGATGAGTTCCTTACTGCCTACAAGACTGCTCTCAACGAAGACAGCGGCGCACAGGCAGACTATTACATCACCCTTGGGGATGGCGCAAAGCAGCTGATCTCCATGTTTACAGGCTTTGACCTTTCCTGGTTCCAGAGCGTGGAGATGGTTCAGGTAGAGTCCATGAGCGTAACGAACAATAAAATGTACGCGGAATTCGAGATCCTGCTGAATGATACCAGCCTGGCGACTCTGAACTTCCTCATGGATCTTGAGACCTCTGTTGCCTACATGCAGGTTCCCGAGATTTCCGAAAGCTGGTTCATGGTAGACTACAATGTCATCATGCAGCAGGCCGGAGCAGATATGGGTATCAGTATCGGCCAGATGGTGGATATCATCAAGAGTATCATCGCTTCCCTTCCGGACGGAACTACTCTTACGAATCTTATGAACCGCTATTTCGGCATCGTCTATGATCATGCAAACAATGTAGAACCCACTACTGCTACCCTCACCGCCGGAGGTATCTCCGAAGAGGTTACCGTACTTGGCGCTACCTATGGCGTTGCAGAAATCGGAAATATGATGATAGACCTGATCAGCACCTTTAAAGAGGATGAAGAGATCAAAGGTATTGTAGAAAACATTACCGGTCTTTTCGGCGAGGCAGGAGCAGGCATTTACGAGCAGATCATCAGCTCCATGGATCAGCTTTCAGCCGATATCACCGAGAGTCTTGGAGATCTCTCTGCACTGCCTTCCGACGCAATGACCTGCGAGCTTTATGAAAATGCAGACGACGAAGTCATCGGAGCTCTCGTAAATCTCGACGTAGAAAATCAGAGCGGAGGTTTCTGCTTCTATACTACCGACGACGGAGAGCAGAAGGGTCTGCAGATCGAAGGTATGTTTGAAGACTATTATGTATCCCTCAGCGGCACCGGTGCAGAGACCGATGGGCTGTTTGACGGCACTTACACATTAAGCCTCAATGATACTGCCATTGCCCAGATCAATGTCTACGACAGCGCTCTCTACGAGAATGATGATACCGTATTCTCCTGCTGTGAAATTTCCATCCTTCCGCAGGAAGCACCGCAGGCCGAAGAAGGAGCAGAGAATGCTTACGATCCGATGGCACAGGTAAGACAGGTTCTGAATATGCTGTCCTCCTACAGCCTGCTGATCGCTGCAGATAAGAATACCTCCTTTGAGCATCAGGATATTCTGATCTCCGCTTTCTCCGGTGGTACTGAACTTGCCTCCATTTCCGTCATGGTGGATGTAAGTGAAGGTCCGGCAATCCCGGATGTTGCCTCTCTTGGCACGATCGTCGATATCAACGATCAGAGCAACATGGAAAATGTACAGGCTGACCTTATGAACAACCTGCCTGCTCTCCTTGAGAAGCTGACCAGCGCCGGCGTTCCCCAGGAACTGATCAACTCCGTCATGGGTGTTGAGTCCGCAGAAGAACCTGTCGCATAAAGACTTTTCACAGGAAAACATTTC
>JAFOJB010000252.1 GCA_017420455.1 Blautia sp. | reverse complement strand
TGACGATTCAAAATATCTGCAGGTATGTCCATGATGGTCGTCACGTGAGAGTCCTTTATCCGCCGGTGGTTCTTACGCTGGCATCATCCGATCGGTACCTGAATTCTTCCAATTACAGAGATTATTTTCTCATATTTAAGGTTTTTTCGCAAGTCATCCTATGAATTTTAAAACATATTTAAAAAATACGCCAGCCTGCAGGACCACGCTGCAGGCTTATGCATTCTGTATCCATAATCTCAAAAAGACTCCAAAACCGCCGTCATCATAGAACCGACAGCAATCCGGAATCTTTTCGGTCAATTCAGGAACTGTCCATAAATGACCTTTACATCTGGCTCGTCCAAATCCGCCCAGGCCGCGCTGGTCCCGCCTCCCGGTTCGGTCATGCGCCGAAAGCGTGCCGCCGGCACGCAGCGCCGTCAATCGTCGATGCCCGCATCGACTTATTTCGCCGCCTTGTCTGAACGTTATTTGATTACAGTTCCTTATGACAGCTGAGAACGGCGGATGGTGATGACATTCTGCTTATCCTTGTAACTTTCATCGACCGCAAATTCCCAGACGGTGCTGCCTTGTTCATCCTCGGAAATCTTCGTAAATCCCATGACAGAATAGAAATCCTTCACCATACCGTTCTTGGCAGTGGGATAATAATACCCCAGAATTGCTCACGACACCATTATCGCCGAACCTGTCCTCCAGCTTTCCATAGAGAGTAATCCGGCCGGGATCTGCCGCTGCTGCCTCAATGTCGCTCTGACTGTATCTTTTTGTAGTAAGATTAAACTGGTTGCTCTTATTGGCACGCCCAGCTGTTTGTGGAGCTTCAGATAGTTCTGGAATTCACTGTAGGTCTGCGCAAGGGAAGTTTCCTGTCCGATCTCGATATTTTCCGGGCCGTCGTCCCCCACGATTCCTCCCCAGAGGGTGTTGTCAAGATTCAGGTTGAAAGCCTTCTTATTCTTTCCGTAAATGGATTTGATGATATTCGCGACATTAAAGGAAAGGAAGGGGATCGCAGGCACTGCCACTGCATATTTATACATATGCCAGTAATAAGGATCGGACCACTTCTCCAGACCGTAGGATGCGGAGATATAATTGATATCGCAGATATAGAAATTCTCATGATTCCGGGCATATTCATAAAACGCCATGTTCAGCGTCGTTACAAAATTGACCCTGCCGTGGATATCGCTGGCGTCTTTGTTTCCCATCAGACGGAAAAACGGATATTCAAAATTATTCTGGATGATCGGACAATGGTACCTCTCCCTCATCGCATCCCATAAGCCGGTAAACCTGTCGACCATGTTCTGGCGTTTCCGGGAGACAGTCTCCTGATCATCCGCAATCTGAGGAAATTCCACGATATTTCTGATACAGGTACAGACATAGATCAGGTCCGGCCTGAATTCTTCCAGTTCGGGATTCGGGAACATCCCATCCTCATAATACCGGTTGAACTCAGATTCATAGAAAACCGGCCGGATTCCGTAATTCAGAAGAAACAGCTCGAGTACCAGCTTCACATCCTGCGTCGTTTCTCCGCCCAGAATCGCGATTTTCTTTTCCCCAAAAGCTGCCTTGTCCTGCAAGAAGCTGTCTCTTATATGATTTTTTCTTTTTTATGATCTCTTCTGCCTGAAAGGGATAATCAAGTTCTCTCATTTTCTTCACCTGTATAAGTATTTTTATGGAATCAATGTTGAGGCAGACCACTGGTTTTGCAGCAGAGTCGTGTATTCTGCACGCTGTTTTCCTTTGAAACAGGAGCATTTCTCTTTCTCATTGTGAATACTTCTCTGAAAAAAGTCAAGCATAAAATCCCTGTGGATTTTTTTAATTTTACTCTTTTCTTTTGTAACGCTTTAGTGTATAATAGCACAGAAAAAAAACAACTGAGCACTAAAAGAGGAGGAATTACAATGTCTTACACTGAAGAAGTTTACGAAAGAGTCGTGGCTCAGAATCCGGGAGAACCGGAGTTTCATCAGGCTGTGAAGGAGGTTCTGGATTCTCTCAGGGTCGTTATCGAGAAAAACGAGGAAGAGTATCGGAAACTCTCCATTCTGGAGCGTCTTGTAGAACCGGAAAGGATCATCTCCTTCCGTGTACCCTGGGTTGACGATAAGGGTACCGTACAGGTGAACAAGGGGTATCGTATCCAGTTTAACAGCGCGATCGGACCCTATAAGGGAGGGCTTCGTTTCCATCCTTCCGTAAACCAGAGCATCCTTAAATTCCTCGGCTTCGAGCAGATCTTCAAGAATTCTCTTACCGGTCTTCCCATCGGCGGCGGCAAGGGCGGTTCCAACTTCGATCCCAAGGGCAAATCCGACAGAGAAGTCATGGCTTTCTGCCAGAGCTTCATGACAGAGCTTTCCAAATATATCGGTGCCGATGAAGATGTTCCCGCCGGCGATATCGGCGTAGGCGGCAGAGAAATCGGCTATCTGTACGGCCAGTACAAGAGGATCACCGGACTTTATGAAGGAGTTCTCACCGGAAAAGGCCTTACCTATGGCGGTTCTCTCATCCGTACCCAGGCTACCGGTTACGGCGTTGTGTATATGTTGGACGAGATTGCCAAGGCACACAATGATTCCATCAGCGGCAAGACCGCTATCGTTACCGGTTCCGGAAACGTCGCCATCTACGCAGTGGAAAAAGCCACACAGCTCGGCGCAACCGTAGTCGCCATGTGCGATTCCAACGGCTATATCTATGATCCCAACGGAATCAACCTGGATGTCGTCAAGGATATCAAAGAAGTGAAGCGCGGACGGATCAAAGAATATGCAGACCGCGTAGCGGGCTCTTCCTATACAGAAGGCAGGGGAATCTGGAATATCAAATGCGATATCTATCTTCCCTGCGCTACCCAGAATGAGCTTGATCTCGACGGCGCCAGAACTCTGGTGGCAAATGGCTGTAAATATGTGGTTGAAGGCGCAAACATGCCCACCACTCTTGACGCCACCTCCTATCTGCAGGAAAACGGCGTATATTTCATGCCCGGAAAAGCCGCAAATGCAGGCGGCGTAGCTACCTCCGCACTGGAAATGAGCCAGAACTCCATGAGACTGTCCTGGAGCGCAGAGGAAGTGGATGAGAAGCTTCACACTATCATGATCAACATCTTCAAGAAGGTAGATGAAGCCTCCAGAAAGTACGGTCTGACGGACAACTACGTAGTCGGCGCAAACATTGCCGGTTTCGAGAAGGTCGTAGACGCAATGAAGGCACAGGGAATCTGCTGATCATCGGGTTATTATTCCATAAAACGGTATTTCAAAGGCCAGGGGAATCGTCTCATTCCCCTGGCCTTTGCCAGTGATCTCACCGTCCCGGCTGCAGTTCACGGTCTCACCCGTTGGGGATTGTAGTTACTATTCACAGTCCCCCACAGCATTCGGAATTCCCGCCTTACGGCTCTCCCGGCACTCCGTGCCTGAATTCCTCATGTTGTGGAGTGACAGCTTTCGCTGTCAGATTCAGATGCAAGGGCATATTCTTACATGCAAGCATGACAAATATGCCCTTGCATCTGAATCGACTGTGAATAGTAACGGATTGTAAGACAAATTTCTGAATTTCAGGTTTACTT
>JAFOJB010000251.1 GCA_017420455.1 Blautia sp. | reverse complement strand
CCTCTCTGATCGAGGCGATAACGTCGAAAAGACTTTCGAGATCATCAAACATCCCATCTCCGGTAAAGCGGCCCAGCAGCTCTTCGGCATACTGCTTCAGGGAGTCGGCGCTGAAGCCATCGAGGGAGCTCTGCGCCTTCTCGCTGATCTCCGCAAATACCCGGGAGATTTCGCTGTCCGTCCTGCCCAGCTCTGCTTTGATGGAGTCGGCCAGGCCCCCGATGTCTGTTCCCTCCGGGAGCAGCCCCTGAAGCACTCCGCCTTCGCCCAGAAGGGAAGTAAGCAGTCCGTCGGAAGCTTCTTTCACCGCTGCCGAAGCTTCATTGACAGAATCTTTCACTGCTGCCGAAACTTCATTGACAGAGTCTTTCACTGCCCCCGCTGCTTCGGAGAGAGCCTGTTCCAATACTCCCGATACCTCAGAGAGAGCTCCTTCCACTGCCTCCGATACCCCGGAGAGGGATTCTGCCGCTTCTGCCGGTGATTCCGCGGAAGCTTCTTCTGCACACACGGGGACGGCAGACACGGAAATCATCAGAACTGTTGTCAGCAAAATGTTTCTTAGTTTCATGAAAATACCTCCTTGCATACTTTGGAGCTATCATAGCAAGGAATGTCCATCACATGTCCATCAAATAGAAGCCTTTTCTCAAAAGATCCTGAAGACAAGAACATTGAATTATCACGAAATATAGCATATAATCTAAATACAATTTAATACCTGAGGGCGGATTTGTATACCGATGGTAATTCTCTTCCGCGGTATATGCAGCAATACGGAACAATGGCCTTCGGCAATGATGAGAAGGAAAGAAGGCTGGAAAAGGTGAAAGATATAAGGATGGTCTGTGTAGACGATGAAAAGCCGGTATTGGAAGTTGTCAAGGATGCATGCTGCAGGCTTCCCTGGCATCCGGAGGTCCATGCTTTTAACAGAGCTCTGGCGGCTTTGGATTTCATAATGGAAAATCCGGTGGACATCGCGCTTCTGGATATCCATATGCCGGATCTGAATGGTCTGTCCCTTGCGGCAAGGATCAAAGAGCAGAGTCCGGATACTGCTGTCATTTTCCTGACAGGTTATGCAGGATATGCGGTAGAAGCATTCGCGCTGCATGTATCCGGATATCTCATGAAGCCGCTTGACGAACAGCAGCTGGCTGCGGAAGTGGAATATGCGTTATCACAAAGGAAAGCAGTCCAGCCAAAGCATCATATCATGGTCAGAACGTTCGGGGAGTTTGATCTTACGGTAGACGGGAAAGTGGTTTCCTTTTCCCGGGCAAAGGCCAAGGAACTGTTTGCTTACCTGATCGACCGGCACGGCGGGTACGTGACAAGGGCTTTTCTCTACGCTGCCCTGTTTGAGGAGAAAGTCTACGACCGTCCTGCCCAGAAATATCTGGATGTCATTATCCGGAGCCTGCGGCAGACACTACAGAAGGCGGGAATCGGTGAGATCCTGGAAATGTCCGGAGGATCCCTCCGGATCTGCCCGGAAAAACTGGAGTGTGATCTGTACCAGTTTCTGGACGGGAACATCGACGCCATAAAAGCCTACCGCGGTGAATACATGAATGCCTATTCGTGGGCCAGCCTGACAGAAGCCCTGGCGGACCGCGTGATGTGGAAAGGATGAGGAATACACGGGGACGGGTCCTTTTCAGGAGGCACAGGGAACGCAGGAGGACCTTTCCCGTTTGTCTCAAAGGCCTGAATTTCGGAGGAATTTATGTATAAGGAACGAACTGACAATATGAAGGAGCTCTTCCCTGAGCCGCTGGTTCTTGCAGGTAAGAATATCTGCCTGAGACCACTCGCCCTGGCGGATGCGGAGTCCCTCCGGAGGCTTACCAGGCAGGAAGCCGTATACCGTTATCTTCCAACGTTTCTGTTCGAGAAAAAATACAGAGATCCAAAGGACGTGATCGTCCGTCTCTATGAAGAGGGATTGAAGGATTCGCTGATCCTTGGGATATTCCAGGAAAGCGGTTTCTGCGGACTGGCGGAAATTTACGGGTACAGAGCGCCGATCAGAAAGGTCAGCGCAGGCTATCGGCTGCTGCAGGAGAAATGGGGGAAGGGGATCGCTTCAGAAGCTCTTGGGATCCTGGTCCGTGAGCTTCTGGAGAACCGTGGGATAGAGATCATCACGGCAAGTACCATGGTGGAAAACCAGGCTTCTGCGCGTGTGCTTCAGAAAAACCGGTTTACGCTGGTAAATCGCGCTGTGGATGAGGACTGGGGGTATCCTGAGCCCACCCCGGCAGATAAATGGATCAGATAAACCGCCCTGTGCTGTTTTTTGCCCATTGTGTTTTATATTCTGTGATAACAGGAGGAAAGTGGTTTGAAAAGCTACACGTCACTGAAATCTGCGAAAAAGAGCATCATCATACAGGTGGCATGCCTGAGTGCCGGCCTGCTGCTTCTGGTTTTTGCTTTATGGCTGTCAGGTCACAGACGTTTTATCCTGGACCTGCCTCTGCACCTGGAAGAAACCGTTGAAGCTCTGACCAGTTCCGATGTGGTGATCGAGTGGGAAGGAGAAGCGATCCCGGTAGAAGCCTTTGAAGTCCGAAACGTTGTGACGCCGCGGGAGGAGGAGCTGAACGTCATCAGTATTTCCATGCTGCCCGAAAAGGCAGGGCAGTATGGCCTGGCAGTGAACAACACGCATGGACAGATACTGGCCATGGATACCATCATGGTCGGATCGTTCGGGCTGGCGTTTTCCTGGGTGACAGGAAGCTTTACGGGAAGCGAATTCATCGTGATTTTTGTGCTGGTATTTCTTACCGGGGTATTTTTCATTATGCTGGCGGGCTTCCTGAGATTAAAGGGCCCTCTGGAAAACTCCAACGAAGCGATCTTTACCTGCGGCGTCATGCTTTTTTCGGGGGTGTTTCTATGTTTTGCGCTTCCGTACTATTTCCGGCATCTGTCCGATCAGTACACGTATCCGGTATGGCTGCTTGTGCTGGATTTTGCAGGAGCCGGAAAAAAGGTTTTCGCCGCTTCACGCCCCGTGCTTCTTCTGTTCAGTATTTCTCTGATTGTCAGCAATATCGCGCTTCTGCGGCATGAGCCTCCGCGTTTTCAGAATGTCCTTGGCATTCTTCTG
>JAFOJB010000250.1 GCA_017420455.1 Blautia sp. | reverse complement strand
TCCATGGGATTTTTGTTCAGGTAATCCATGGTATCCCTGAGGATCAGGTACATGCATTCCTCCAGATTCCGGAAGGCCATCCGCCGTACTTCCGTAAGGTTCGGCGCCTTGAAACGCATGGGCTCGATATAATCCGCGATATAGATGATCATTTCCAGAACGCTCATCTCCGGTTTCCCGGTAGTATGGTAAGAAATGGCGGAAAGGATCCGTTCATCCTCGATATCGTATTTTTTCGCAGCGATATAGGCGCCGAGCTTCGCGTGGATCAGGACGGGATGCTCCTTTTCGAAAAGAGTAAGCTTAATATCATGCTGTTCGCAGAGCTTTATTTTTTTCTTGTTCGGGATGCATTTCGCGCAGTCATGAAGAAGACCCGCGCATTGAGCGTCCTCGATATCGTACCCATGCGCCATGGCAAGTGCCGCGCTGGTAAACATGACACCCAGGGTATGCTGGAAACGCTCTTCATCCAGATATTTGGAAAGCTTTTTCTGCATTTTGTCAAATTCATATTTCGCCATAATCTGTTTTCCTGCCATGAAGAAATGTACAATTTGGTACAGGTGTCTTACACGGACCGCCGGTCACAGGGAAGGGCGGATGCCATAGATGTTTCTCTCCCTGATATAGTCTATGACAGAATCCGGGGTATAATAGCGGATGCTTTTGTTTTCGGATACCCATTCCCGCAGCATATTACTGGAAACATCGATATTCATGGTATCCAGCCGGATGATCCTTGCGCCGAAGCGTTCCGATACTGCCGCGATCTCCTGGTCCAGCTCCGAAACAGGCGTCTGGTTCCTGACAGCCGCCACCAGGGTACAGGCGGCGGCGATCCGGCCTGGTTCCTTCCAGCTGTGAAAGCTGTAAAGAGAATCTGCCCCGATGATGAAATAATAGTCTGTATCCGGATGCTTCTGCCGCAGATTCTCCAGTGTACGGTAGGTATAGGTATAGCCCTCTTCATGCATCTCCACAAGAGATAGCTCGAAATGAGGGTTGCCTTCTATGGCGCGGCGCACCATCTCGGTCCGTTCCTCATCGCTGGCTCTGCCTTCCCGGTTCTGCTTGTGCGGCGGATTGCCGCTTGGCATGAACAGGACCTTCGTAAGCCCCAGCTGTTCATATGCCTTTTCTCCGAGGATCAGATGTCCCATATGGATCGGGTCGAACGTCCCGCCCATGATTCCAACCTTGTTCTTCATAAGTATACCATATTTTTGATTCCGGTGCAAAAAGACTTCCGGCATCATTTATTTCGGAAGCTCGATCTTCTTTTTTTCCTTTTTTCCTTCCCGGTAGAGGACGATCTTTTTTCCGATCACCTGCACTACCTGGGAACGGGTCCTTTCGGCCAGGGCCTGGGCAATCTCCTTCGGGTCGTCCAGACAGTTCTGCAGGACGCTGATCTTGATCAGCTCTCTGGCCTCCAGGGCCTCTTCTACAGCTCCCGTGACCTCCGGAGTGAGACTGCCCTTCCCGATCTGCAGGATGGGCTCCATGGTCATGGCAAGCCCTTTTAAATACGCTCTCTGTTTACTCGTCATCAAAATATCACACCTCTGTTATGATCCGGCAGAAAAGACATCGCTTTCCTGCACGATCCTTCTGCACAGGATCATTTATAATAATCGAAATCGAAGCCGTACATCCGTACGGTATCGCCCTCCTGAATACCCGCTTTTTCGAGCTCCTCGAGGATCCCGCCTTCTCTCAGGAATCTCTGGAAGAAGGTGAAGCCCTTCTCGGATTCCAGGTTGGTATAGCCAAGCATCTTCTCGATCTTCGGTCCCTCCACCACATAGACCGGCGTCTTTCCATCCAGCTTTTCCACGGTAAAGGGAAGATTCTCCTGGATCAGCACATCCTCCGGGAAGTATTCCTGTTCAAAAAATACCTTTTCCTTTCCGCAGTGGTCCAGCATGTCCTTTACATGGAACAGAAGGGCACGAAGGCCTTCCCCTGTGACGGCGGAAATGGGATATACCTGGATCCCCTTCGGCTCGAATTCCTCCTTCAGCCGCCTGATGGGATCCTCTTCTCCGGAGCCGGAAATGCAGTCGATCTTGTTCGCCGCGATGACGGTGGGGCGATGAGGAAGATCTGCGTTGTAGGCCTCCAGCTCTTTGTTGATCTTGTAAAAATCCTCCACCGGATCCCTTCCTTCGGTTCCTGCCGCGTCCAGGATATGGATCATGACCCTGGTCCGCTCGATATGGCGCAGGAACTCATGACCCAGGCCGGCTCCTTCGCTGGCTCCCTCGATGAGTCCGGGGATATCCGCGATGACAAAGCCTCCGTTTTCCGTATCGACTACGCCGAGGTTCGGGGAAAGCGTGGTGAAATGGTAGTTGGCGATCTTTGGCTGGGCGTTGGTCACCCGGCTCAGAAAGGTGGATTTCCCCACATTCGGAAAGCCCACCAGGCCTACATCCGCGATCACCTTCAGCTCCAGAAGGACCTCCAGCTCCATGGCCGGCTGCCCTGGCTGGGCATATTTCGGCGCCTGCATGGTGGGGGTGGCGTAATTCATGTTTCCCTTACCGCCTCTTCCGCCGTGAAGCACCACCTGGCGGCGGTTCTGCCCGGACATGTCTGCAATGACCTTCCCCGAAGAAGCTTCCATCACTACTGTTCCTTCCGGGACCTTCAGCACAATGCTTTCCCCGTTGGAACCGTGGCAGCGCTTCTTCCTGCCTTCTTCCCCGTCACCTGCTTTGTATTTTCTGTGATGCCGGTATTCTCCCAGGGTATTCTGTCCTTCGTCGATTTCGAAGATCACATCCCCGCCCCGGCCGCCGTCTCCGCCGTCGGGACCGCCGTCGGGAACAAATTTCTCCCGGCGGAAGCTTACATGCCCGTCTCCGCCCTTCCCGGACCTGATGATTATTTTTGCTCTGTCTGCAAACATGGTGTTTCCTTTCTGAACTCTGCAAATGAATGATTCCAGTGCAAAAAGCACATTTCGATGAACGAGGATTTTTGTCCCGGACTGCACTGAGATCATAAATCCAGATAATCCAAAAGAGGCTTCAAACCATAGCGATTTGAAGCCTCCCACAGGACATTATTATTCTGCATCTGCAGCTGCTGCAACGATAGAGACCTGCTTTTTGTCGCGGCCTTTTCTGGTAAAGCGAACGATACCATCTGTCAATGCAAACAGTGTGTAATCTCTTCCGAGACCAACGTTTTCACCCGGATGAATCCTGGTTCCGCGCTGTCTGTAAAGGATATTTCCTGCTTTTACAAACTGTCCGTCTGCTCTCTTCGCACCAAGTCTCTTGGACTCGGAATCACGTCCGTTCTTTGTAGAACCAACTCCCTTTTTATGTGCGAACAGCTGAAGGTTCATTTTCATCATGGTTACTGCACCTCCCTGATTTTGACTGTTAAATACTTTTTGCCGTAGCTTCTGGATATTTCAGTAAGCCCCAGAAGAAGGGAATCCATCAGCAGCTTTCCTTCCGGAGACTGCTCCTTTTCAAACCGGATCTTTACCAGGCCGTCCTCATCGGCCGCCGTGAAATGATCTTTGGTAAAGGTTTCCAGGGAATTTACGGCGTTGATGACCAGTGCGGAAACTGCCGCACATACGATATCTGTGCCTTCTTCGGAATAATCCGCGTGTCCCCTGGACTCAAAGGTAAGATAAGAACCGGCTCTTCTGGACGCTGATACAGTGATCATCCGTTGATCTTTTCGATCTTAACCTTGGTGTACTGCTGTCTGTGGCCGTTTTTCTTGTGATAACCGGTTTTGCTCTTGTACTTGTAAACGATGACCTTCCTGCCCTTGCCGTTCTCTACTACAGAAGCGGTAACGGTAGCGCCCTTTACATCGTCTCCGAACTTGAGACCTTCATTGCTGACTGCGAGCACGTTGTCAAATGTTACAGTCTCGCCAGGTTCTACGCCGAGCTTTTCTACTCTTACGACATCTCCCTCGGCAACTTTGTACTGTTTACCACCAGTTGCAATTATTGCGTACATCTGTGGCACCTCCTGAATAATTACTCGCCAGATATGGTGGCTTTCGCGCTTTTACCTCTCTGTGCGGCATACCTGATTATATTATCATGGAGAATATCGTTCGTCAACTGTTTTTTTCGGTTTTCTCCCCGGGTTCTTTACACATAGGAGAAACGGGGGGTGAGAAAAAGGAACCGTCCCCGTTTCTCAGTTATCACGGATATTCTGGATCTCCTCAGCAAGGGATCTTCTCACTTTCCTGCGGGTCATCTCCAGGATGTGGAGGGCTGTGATATCTACGGCTTTGCATTTCACGGGGTCCCTGTAAAGATATCCGGAAAAGGCCTGGAAAAGCTCTTCTTCCCAGGAGGGATCCTTCATATTGATAAAATCGATCAGGATCATGCCGGACAGGTTCCGGAGCCGCAGCTGTCTTGCGATCTCCCGGGCTGCTTCCAGGTTGATCCTGCGGAAGGTTTCCTCCGGATTTTTTCCGGTAAGGCATTTTCCGGTATTTACGTCGATGGCAGCGAAGGCTTCTGTCTGTTCGATCACCAGAAAGCCGCCGGAGGGCAGCCATACCTTCCTGTTCAGGGCTTCCGCAAGGGCGCTCCCCAGGCTGTAGAGCTTCCACAAGGGCAGCAGGGAATC
>JAFOJB010000249.1 GCA_017420455.1 Blautia sp. | reverse complement strand
CCTGCTGCGGGGTATTTGACTTCCAATATCAATAGAGCCTGGTGGCTTCGTCAAACAAAGCTTTGATATTTGCCGGAGGAACATCGTTCTGGATGGCTTCGTGGCTGGGGGAAACAATAAGCCCGGTGGGGAAGATGGAGCGAAGCTCTTTCACCTTGGCCTGCACCTGCTCCGGAGTTCCGTTGGGAAGAAGCTCCTGGGTATCTACACCGCCGCAGAAGGAAACCTTTCCCTCAAATTTAGCCTTCAGGTTGTCCGGCTGCATCCCGGCTGCCAGAGCCTGGATGGGATGTACGGCATCCACGCCGGCTTCGATGAGCAGCGGGATGGCGTCGACGATGGAACCGCAGGAATGATAGATGACCTTCGCGCCATAGCTGTGGATGATGTCGATGAGCTTTCTGGCGCCGGGGATAACGAATTCTCTGATCAGATCGGGGCTGATCATCAGGCCTCTCTGGCTTCCCATATCATCTCCGATGAGGACAGCATCCACACGGCCGCCGGTGTTGTCCAGGAAAATATGGAGGGCTTTCTCATAGAAGGCAACGATCTTGTCGTCGATGGCGTGGACCATCTCCGGTTCGGCAACCATGTTCATCAGGCAGGTCTGCATACCAAAGGCAGCGCAGACATCCTGGAAGTGGCAGCACCATGCCATACCGATGACGACCTTGTCGTCCGGCGCTTCCGCTACCAGGCGGCGGCATTCCTCCGGATCGATATACAGTTCGGGATCCGGCCACGGGAAATGGACAGCTTCCACATCGTCCAGGTCCTCGCAGTGGGCAAAGCAGCCATCGGCGGTAAGGGTACGATGCTCGGTGTCCACATTGCTCCCGTTCATATACCAGTCGAAGGCGGCATACAGGGCAGAACAGGTGGGAGATTTATAAGGAACTTCTACGGCGTAAAAATCATCCCCGCAGGCAACCTTCAGCTCGTTGAAGGTTTTCACTCCATAATAATCGCAGAGACCGGGGATCGCGGAAGGCGTAGGCATTCCCAGCCAGCAGGCAGGACGGTCGACAGGCTTTCTCTCAATTGTGGCAAGAAATCTTTCTTTACTGTTCATAAAAAGCTCCTTTCAAAAACGATGATATTCCTGTACGGCAGGTTTCGGTTCTTACTATTTCATTCCATGATAAGTAGTATACAGTTTTGAAGAAAAAAACTCAACCGCGCAGAAGGGAATAGGCTCCCTTTTTCGGGAAATTAAATCTAAACGTTTAGATAATTTGTTAGAATCAGAGCACGAGCTCATGGATCACAGGGTAGCCGTAGGTCCTGAACAGATGGTCCGCCTTTTTCTGGGCTTCCAGCAGAGCTTCCTGGATAGAAAGCCCGTCGGAGACGATCCGCCGGAGAGCCTGGCAGATGATGGACTCGATCTTGCTCGAGGGAAGGACCAGCTGTTTTTTCCGGAAAGGCGTATTTCTGCGGGTTGCGCAGGTAAGGCTTTCTTCTGTATAGGAGAGCCAGGGATACAGCTTCTGGAGTTCGTTGTTGCGGTAGGGAGCGATCATGG
>JAFOJB010000248.1 GCA_017420455.1 Blautia sp. | reverse complement strand
GGGTCTTTTCCTTCCATTCCTTTACTGGTCTTTCCCCCATTCCTTCCGGAACAGAGCGCTCTTTTGCCTTACTTCCGGAAAGCTCGACCCTGCCGGTATCTGTCAGCAGACACGCTTTTTCCTCTCCTTTTTCCTTGCGGCTTCTTTCAGGGAAGCACCGCTGTACCCGGACTGGAACTGTTCGAACATCTCATTATTTCCCACCTGCAGACAGCATCTTCCCGGCCGCGTCAGGTATGCCGCGTCCGGCCTCTGCAGCATATCCAGGCTGTCCTGCCGGTCCTGCACACGAAGACACAGACGGAACCGGCAGTTGCTCCGGATATTCTCATCCACGGTTCCCGAAGGCTTCTGGGTCGACAGGATCAGATGGACTCCAAGACTTCTGCCCACCTGCGCCACCGAGATCAGCTCCTTCAGAAAATCCGGCTCCTCCTTCTTCAGCTCCGCGAATTCATCCACGATCAGGAACAGGTGAGGTACCGGTTCCTTTGTCTCTCCGGCTTTATAAAGCCTCGTATAAGCACTGATATTATTGACGCCGTTTTTCTGGAAAACCCTTTGTCTTCTCCTGTTCTCGCTTTTCACAGAGACCATCGCCCTCCGGACCTGGTTTTCCGACAGGTTTGAGATCTGTCCCGTCAGATGCGGCAGACCCCGGAACAGATCGGCCATGCCGCCTCCTTTGTAATCGATCAGGAAAAAGCTCACATCCTCCGGGCTGTAATTCACCGCCAGGGACAGAATATAGGTCTGGAGGGTTTCACTTTTCCCGGAGCCTGTAGTCCCCGCCACCAGCCCGTGAGGACCATGATATTTTTCATGCACGTCCAGGTATACTACTTCTCTGCCCCTCCCGAATCCAACCGGCCCGCGCAGATGTTCATAGGTTTTGTTCTTTCTCCATCTCTCCTCCGAATGAAGCTCCTGAGGAGACAGGACGCCGAACATCTCCAGGAAATCAGCGGAATCCGGGATTTCCCCGTTTGTCCTGTGTTCCGGAACGCGGATCCCGCATAGTCTTCTTGCGAACATTTCCAGCCTTTCACTGCCCGCCTCATCGAAATCCACACTTGTTCTTTCCTCTTCGCAGAAGGACATGGGATCTGTTCCGGCAAAGAGACCGTCGTTGACCACCATATACCTGCATACATTTGGGAGCTGGCCGCTGTTTTCCGCAAGAATCAGGGTGCAAAGACCATAACGGCTGCCGTCCAGCAGATATTTTGCCTCCGGCCTGTTTTCCGCCAGGGAAATATCAGAGAGAAAGATGATATAAAATGCCGTATCCTCTCCTGCCTCTTTTTCCTCTCTGGAACGGAAGATTTCGCCCAGGCGGAAGAATACCTCCCCGGCTTCCTGTTCTCCCACCGCGTAAAAACGAAAGAGCCGGTCGTCAGACCATACATGAGGCAGCCACCTTGCAAATTCCACCATCTCCCGGGATTCCACTTCCTCTTCCCGGAAAATATAGACCAGTTTTACTTCTGTATAGCAATTTGACGCGGCAATCTGCGCGGTAAGAATCCTCATCACGGAGAATGCGCCTTTCTTTCCTTCTCCCCCCACCAGGCCGACCACCGGATGTTCTCCCAGATCCAGCAGGACCGGCACATGCTGAAGCTTTTCGTAATTCTTTTTCAGGAAGGAGGGTTTCTTTTTCAACAGGTCCTCTCCCTCCATAAAGGATTCCTGCGGAACATCGATCTTCACCTGGAAAAGGCGTTCCCCTGTGCCGAGACGCTGGCAGAGATAATCCCTCTGCCGTACATTCCGGTTCCACAGCCTGGAGGATTCTCTCCCATAACCCATACATATTTCTGCAGGGGGATACATTTCCTGCAGAATCCTGTCCGTTTCCTCATACAGGTTCCTGATCCGCATTTCCTCCCGTTCCAGATATTTCTCATAGATATGCATTCTTTCCTTCTCCTGCTTTCTATGGGAAAAATCCGAATACTTTCTTCCTGCCGCAGCCCAGAACAGCCCTGTACATAAAGTAAGCAGGGCCATGACAATCCCCGTATACATGGTAGGCTGAACCACGTTTCCCGCCTTTTTTGAGGAACTGACCATGAACAGGCCTGCGGCAAGCATGGGGACAGCCATAGTAAAGAGCTGCCCTGCCTGCAGGAAAAACGGCTGTTCGCTTCGTGCATGACTCTGGGGCGGTGGAACGATCTTTACCGCTTTTTCCGGAAGCGCCCCCATGGAACGTGGAGAACGGTGAAATAATCCTGCGTTGTCATCCGGTTTCTCCTGCCTTCTGGCCGCTGCTTTGGGGCTGCCCGTGGTCAGCTGAGCAGAGAGGAGTTCCCGTTTTATCTGGATCTTCTGCTCCTTCCCTATGCCTTCCAGATCGATCAGGAGCATGTCTTCCAGAAACAGCATCCTCAGGCCGAGGATCTGCAGGTAGTCCCCGTATTTCAGGTCCGCCCTTGTCCTGATCAGCTTTCCGTTCCGGTAGGAGCCGTTTGTACCCTCGCTGCGGATTTCCCATTTCCCGTTTTTTTGCACGAGTCTGGCCTGACGTCCTGATACGAGGCCATGATTATTGTATACGATCATGTTTTCCGGATTCCTTCCCACTGAAATCTCCGGAAACCCATGCAGATCAAACCGCTGGAACGGCCTTACGGTACGTTCCTCCATGTTTACCAGCATGGTCAGGTATTCACGGGATGCGGTGAAGATCTGTAGAAACCCTCTGTCCCTTAATACCCATGCATTCTCAAGCAGAACCATATCCTGATGGATCCTTTCCGAAGCCTGCATATCCTTCCCCGGAAGGAAACGCCAGACTCCATCCAGGATCTCGAACCGGAGAACCAGACTGTCTGAGAGCCCCATATTCTTTTTGTGAAGAAAAACCCGGTGGTCCGAGTTGTCCAGAGGCGGAAGCAGGATTTCCCGGTATGCCGACGCAGTATAAAAGGACAGCCTCACTCCCATATCTGTTTTTCCCCGGCTCTGCCTGTCTCCTCCTGTTCCCCGGGGAGCAGCACGATAAATTCACTGTCCCCGATGCGCAGAAGATCATTGTTTTTAATAACTTCCCTGCCCGACATTTTATGGTGATTGTGCCAGGTGCCGTTTCTGGAATCCAGATCCTCCATATACAGGTTTCCCCCTTCCATTTCCACTTTCAGATGCCTTCGCGAAATCGTATGGTCTCCGGTGATGGCAAGATCCGCATAGCGGGAATGTTTCCCGATCACAAGCTGTGCGCGGCAGGGAATCCGCCATGTACGTTCCGGATGCTGCAGACTACGGAGTACTGCCATACAGGGGATTTCTTTCTCAGAGGAACAATCTGACGCTGGTTCCCCGTTTTCCGGCAGAAACCGGTTCTTTTTTCCGGGGAGAGACCTTTCGTGAAAATAAAAGAATACAGAACCTCCCATAAAAGCACAGCCTGCAAATGCCAGAAGCGCAAATGCCATGGGAAACGCCTTTTTTTCCTTCTTATCGGACAATGCCTCTGGACTTCTTTCAGATACAGAAGCCGCCCTTTCTACGGGAATCTCCGTGGGCGAAGGCTTCCGGGAGGGCACCGGGGAGGCAGTTGGCTCCGGTGACGGCTGTGGTTCCCTGTAGCCTGGCGAAAGCGGAAGGCGCATTTCTCTCTCTGCGCTCCAGGTCCCAACTCCGTTTTTCCCCTCCAGCTGTAAGGTGACGGTCCGGCCGCTTTGAAGCTCCGGCGGTAAAAAGACCTGCAGGACCCGCAGGTTCCTGTCCTTTGTGATCCACTGCACAACCTCACTTGCATCCGTCTTTTCCAGAGAGAACCACTTCCCGCCGTTCTGCCTGCACAAAGCCTGGAAGGGAGTCTTTCCTCTCTCCTGCTCCACACAGTAAAAGGGCATTGGATGCACCTCCAGAAAATTCCCGAGTTCCCTGAATATCTCTGCCTCCTGGCTGTCTCCCCCGGATACAACCACGATCCTGCAGAAACGCAGCCTGTTTTCGGTATCCAGCTCTCCCATGCATTCCAGCAGTGCGTCTGACAATACGCTTTCCTGCTCTTCAAAGGACAGGTTCCGTACGGAAATTTCCAGAAACCGGTATAAGTCTGAGAAGGTATTGATCCGGGAAAGCTTACCTTCCCGGAAAGTATAAAAAGCAAACCTTTCCCCCTCAAGATGCGCGTCCAGGATCCCTTCCAGGATCTCACGCAGCTTTTCCCGGTTTTCCTGCGGAATATCCGCGTCGTTGTCGACAAGAAGCAGGGTATAAACATTCTCTTTCAGATATCCCCTGTCCAGAATCTCCTGCCCCCGCAGAGCAGTGGTCCTGCCGGTTTTCATGTCCTTCAGGCGGACAGTATATTCCTTCTCCGAATTACCCGCCCCTCTGACATACAGAACCTGGCTCCCCGCCATGTCTTCTTCCGTCTCCCGGTCTCCTGCCTGCAGGATATCCTGATTTTTCTCCGGAATGTTGTCCGGACTGTTCTGCTGTCCACTGTCCTGATACCCGCCAAGTATATTGTACTCTATAATCTCTGCTTTTCCCTGGCATGTCCAGGAGCGCAGAATGCAGAAAAAAGCAGCGGAAGCGATAATGAAGAACTTCCGCAGAACCGCATACTCCTTCTTTTTCCCGGAGCATACAGGCCGTTTTTCCATGGCACCACCCTTTCTCCCCTGATCGAATACCTGTTCACATTCTAACATCGGAGCAAGGAATTGTCAACAATATTATCTGTATATTTCCAGCTTAATACAATAATATTCTGTCGATATTCGATATTTTTCCCTTTTATTCGACATTTATCGTGCTATACCATTCGCGGCTTTATCGATCGGACAGGGGAGAAATGCACTCCCCTGTCCGATCCGCGATTCCGCTCATCTCAGGGCAACGCCCTGAGATGACCGTTCGCCGCCAGGTGTGCGCTCGTGCAAGCACGGCGCACGTCTGGCGGCTTTATCGCGCAAAAAACTGCCTGATCCCTCCGGATCAGGCAGTTTCAGCTTCTTCATATTCTTTTATCGGCACTTCTTACACTGATGCAAAGCAGAATACACTTACGGCTCAGATACTGAGCGCGGCGCGTTTTTCTTCGAGACCGGCAATGATATCCTCCGCGAGCTTCTGAAGATCCGTCTCTGCTTTAAAGGAAGCGGTTTCGCTGTTCTTCAGGCCAAGCCCGGCGGCTTTCGCCTGGGCATCCCCTTCAAAGGGAAGAAGTCCCACATAAACATCCACGCCCAGTCCCATAAAGGTATTGCCCAGCTCCACCGCTTTGGCGCTGGCAGCCGCGGCATCGCACCCGACAATGGGAAGCGCGGGAACCGCAAGCCCGGAATCCGCAGAAACAGCTCCTGCGATAGTGACAACATTCTGGATTTTCTCAAGACCTCCAAGCGGAAGCACCGGCGGGATATCTGCCAGTTCGCATACCCTCTTCAGCCCTGCTCCGGCAAGAGCTTTGCCATCCTTCTCCACAAGATGGGCGTCCAGCGCGATTCCCTCCGGATAGCCGATGGTAAGCACCAGAATATCATTGGCGATCAGCTTCTTCATAAATCCTTCATACTCTGCCGCAGGCCTGCCTTCCGACCCCTCTGTCCCAAGAAGCACCGCAACTCCTCTCAGGACTCCGGAAGTGATACACTGGATCAACGGCATTGTGGAACCTGCCTGATCCACCTGACCATTTGTCACTCCGTCCAACGCCTTGATGATATCTGCTACTTCCAAAGCAGGTAAATTATTCATATCAGCCATATGTTTTTCCCATTCCTTTCTGTGAACAAAATCCTGTCTTCGCTTTCTTTTTACAATCCGCGCCTCTTGCAGACTATTATAATGCTTTCTCCTGAAAAGTCAAACCCATGAAAAAAGGCGGGGATGTGATCCTCGCCCTTCGCGTTTTCTCAGAAAAGCTCCTTCATGGTTGGATAAAGGGTCCTGAATTTCTGATATCTCTCTTCATATTTTGCTGTCAGGTCCGGATCCGGCTCTACCGTCTCCACCACCTTCACGAATTTCTTCGCGATGGTCTCTACATCCGGATAAGCGCCGCAGCCTACAGCTGCCAGCATGGCGCCGCCCATACCGGGTCCCTGCTCGTTCTCCAGCACATCCACCTTCAGGTTCATCACATTGGCGATGATCTTCTTCCAGAGCGGACTCTTTGCGCCGCCGCCGCAGATCTTTGTGCGCTCAAGCCTGATTCCAAGGCTTCTTGCCACCTCCAGGGAATCCCTCAGGCCAAAGGCGACGCCCTCCAGTACAGCCTGTGTCATATCCGCCCTGGTGGTATCCATGGACATTCCGAAGAACACGCCTCTCGCGTCCGGATTGTTGTGAGGAGATCTCTCGCCCATCAGATACGGAAGGAAGAATACTCTGTTCTCCCCAAGCTTCTGAATCGCGGCCTGCTCTGCGCCATAATCCGTGGTTCCCAGGATATCCTCGGACCACCACTTGTTGCAGGACGCCGCGCTGAGCATGCAGCCCATCAGATGGTAATATCCATCTGCATGGTCAAAGGAATGGAGGGCGTTATACTGATCCACGCCGAATTCTCTGCTGGAAATAAAGATGGTACCGGAGGTTCCCAGAGAAATATTGCACTGGGCGTCGCCGACGGTTCCTGTACCTACAGCTGCCGCCGCATTGTCCCCCGCGCCTGCCACGATCCTGACAGAAGAAGGAAGCCCAAGCTCCTTCGCCACATCCTCCTTGAGTGTTCCCACTACCTCCCAGCTCTCAAAGAGCTTCGGAAGCTGTTCCTCCCTGATACCACAGATCTCGATCATCTCTTTGGACCAGCAGCGGTTCTTTACATCCAGAAGAAGCATACCGGAGGCATCGGAATAATCCGTGCAGTGGGTGCCGGAAAGCCTGTATGCCAGATAATCCTTCGGAAGCATGATCTTCTCGATGCGTTCGAAATTTTCCGGCTCGTTTTTCTTCATCCACAGGATCTTCGGCGCTGTAAAACCGGCAAAAGCGATATTAGCTGTACAGGCAGAAAGTTTCTCCTTTCCGATCACCTGGTTCAGATAATCTGTTTCCTCGCCGGTACGTCCGTCATTCCACAGGATCGCCGGACGGATGACCTGATCATCCTTGTCCAGTGTCACAAGTCCATGCATCTGTCCGCCGAAGCCGATGCCGGCCACCTGGCTCTTATCGATTCCCTCTGTCAGTTCTTTAATACCTTCGATGCTTTTCTCATACCAGTCCGAGGGATTCTGTTCAGACCAGCCCGGGTGCGGGAAAAACAGCGGATATTCTTTTGAAACGATATTCTTTATATTTCCTTCCTCATCCATCAGAAGAAGCTTTACTGCGGAAGTTCCAAGATCCACACCAATATAATACATAGACTGCATACCTCCATTTCTCGCAGATCCTCATACATACGCGCAGCCCCTGCAGGCCGCCTGATGACCGTCCGCCGCCAGGTGTGCGATCATTCAGACACGGCGGACGTCTGAGAACTTTATCGTAAAAAAAGGGCTGTCATATCAATGACAGCCCTTCCGTGATACCTTATCTCCAGGGATTCTCTGTCGGATAGCGTACTCCCGCGGGCTGATTGTATCCGATCTCATTTACGTCTACACCGATATATTTGAATACCTCGAACAGCTCTTTTCCGATGTGTCCGAAGGCCACTGCACCGTGATGCGGATATCCTTTCTCGATGAGCACATGACGGTAGAACCTGCCCATCTCCGGAATGGCGAATACACCGATGGAACCGAAGGAATGGGTCTTCACCGGAAGTACCTCGCCCTGTGCGATGTAGGCGCGCAGGATATTGTCGGAAGTGCTCTGCAGACGATAGAAGGTGATATCTCCAGGT
Source organism: Blautia sp. (assembly GCA_017420455.1). GTDB lineage: Bacteria > Bacillota > Clostridia > Lachnospirales > Lachnospiraceae > Blautia_A. Next base: position 1,636 of record JAFOJB010000248.1, on the reverse strand, counting down.
GCAATGTCTCCCTCAAGGGTACCCTGGGTAACCTCCTCCGGAAGCGCTCTGGCCATAATCTTCTGATACTTCATCTCGCAGAAGGACAGCTTGCAGGAAGCGGTGTTTCCACAGTGGAAGCCCATGAAGGTATCCTGCAGGGTATAACCGTATTTTCCATTGATATCTTCGTTGAACATGTCCTTCGGAACAGTGTTGTTGATATCCAGCAGCGTGACGGCATCATCAGAAACTACAGTTCCGATGAACTCGCTGAGACATCCGTAAATATCTACTTCGCAGGATACCGGGATACCCTGTCCGGTAAGACGGCTGTTGACATAGCAGGGAACAAAACCGAACTGTGTCTGGAATGCAGGCCAGCATTTTCCGGCAACAGCGACATATTTGCGATATCCCTTGTGTGCCTCGATCCAGTCCTTCAGGGTGATCTCGTACTGTGCAAGCTTTGCCAGGATCTCCGGTTTCTTGTTGCCTGCTCCAAGCTCTGCCTCCATCTCCTTGACAACACCCGGAATTCTTTCGTCTCCGGCATGTTTATTGAAGGCTTCGAACAGATCCAGCTCGGAGTTTTCTTCGATTTCTACGCCGATATTGTACAGCTGCTTGATAGGCGCATTGCAGGCAAGGAAGTTCAGAGGACGCGGTCCGAAGCTGATGATCTTCAGGTTGCTCAGGGCATAAACTGCCTTGGCAATGGGCACAAAGCCGTGGATCATATCTGCGCAGTCCTCAGCATCTCCTACAGGATATTCCGGGATATATGCCTTGATATTGCGGAGCTGGAGATTGTAGCTGGCGTTCAGCATACCGCAGTAGGCATCTCCACGGTCGTCGCTCAGGCAGCCTACGTTTTCCTCTGCTGCAGCGCAGAACATTTTCGGGCCATCGAAATGCTTTGCAAGCAGAGTTTCGGAAATCTCCGGGCCAAAGTTTCCAAGATATACGCAGAGGGCGTTGCAGCCTGCCTTCTTGATATCCTCAAGAGCCTGTACCATGTGGATTTCGCTTTCTACGATACAGATAGGGCATTCATAGATATCTTCTGCGTTGTACTTCTTTGTGTATGCATCTACCAGAGCTTTTCTTCTGTTTACAGAAAGGGATTCCGGAAAACAGTCACGGCTTACTGCAACAATACCGATTTTTACCTTTGGTGCGTTGTTCATCATAGTACCTTCTCCTTTTCTCATACCTCATTGTGTGCCCACAGAGAAGATTCCTCTCCATTCTGCAGTTATTATCAGCATAACATATTTTCTGCTTTATTTCATCCCTTTTCTTGCGAAAAATATCTAAAGTTTTGCGCAGGTTTTACAGTTCACGACCTCACAAGCCGGGACTGATGTATTTCCAGTTCTTCCTGTATGAATAGCTGACGGGCGAGAGAGTTTCACCTTGTTTCCTGGCAGCCGACAGGTTTCCTGACTCACAGTCTTGGGAAGACAAGGGGACGGTTCTTTTGTCTTTTAGAAAAGACAAAAGAACCGTCCCCTTGTCTTCCCAAGAACTGCGCCGTGCCCGGCACACCCCAATAAAGCAGGGGCAGCTAAAGAGCTGCCCCTGCTTGTTGTGACCGGCTGAACGGATCAGACTGTGAGCTTCAGAACCTGCAGTCTGCTGAAATCCTTCAGCG
>JAFOJB010000026.1 GCA_017420455.1 Blautia sp. | reverse complement strand
CATACTGTTGAAATATTGAAGACGATGCTTTCGGAAGGATAATAAAATGGCTGCTACGGGAGAAATAAAAGAAAAGGTAGAAAAGGTTCATAAGATTCTTTTTGAAATGATGTGTTATATCGATGATTTCTGTAAAGAAAACAATATTCTGTATTTTCTTTCCGGAGGAACCTGCCTGGGAGCAGCAAGGCATAAGGGTTTTATTCCCTGGGACGACGATGCGGATCTTATGATGCCCCGTCCGGACTATGACCGGTTTGTGAAGCTCTTTTCCGAGGCCGGATCTCCCATCTACGGGATCGGAGATGTGACCATCGACGACAAATGGGTCATTAAGATCAGCAAGGTCTGGGACAAAAGGACAAGGCTCAGATATCAGAACCTTGGGATCGACGAAATCGGCGTGTTTATCGATATTTTTCCCATCGACGGGCTGCCGGAGAATGAACTGATCCGGAAGTTTCATTTTCAGTATTCCCGCATCATCGGGGCACTTGGCGCGTCCTGCACCAGGGTATCCTTTGTAGATGGGGAGAAGTACCATGCGGTCAAGAAATTCATTCATTTTTTTACAAAGCATATGAATCCCAGATCCTTCAGCATCTGGATGAACAATAACGCCAGGAGATATCCCTTCGAAACCTCCAGGTATGTCGGAGTCGTCATGGCAGGGCAGTATGGATCGCGGGAAACCATGAAAAAAGAGCAGATGGACAAAGCAGTGACCCTGGAGTTCAACGGAAGACAGCTTCCGGTTCCGGTGGGCTACAAAACCTATCTCTCCAATCTGTACGGAGATTACATGAAGATCCCTGCGAATGCCGAGGAAAAAGGCTTTACGCACCTGGCGGCCTGGGACGTGAGGTTCGACGTGTCTGCGGAAAATGACAGGGGATAAGATCAGAAAACCATCAGGGAACAGAGAAGTGGAAGGATGTTAAGACATGGAGGATGCTCATCTGTATGAGGTCATTAAATACTCGCTATGGAATACGGGAAATGCCACAGGTGATGCTGAGATTCTGGAGGAAATGAGAAATCATGGGATCGCGGTGCTCGCTTTCCCTGTATTGAAAGATCTTTCTCTTACTCCGGAGCTGTTCCAGGAATGGGACAGACTATCGGTCAGGCAGTTTGGTTATTATTTCCGTTACATATAGGCGCAGTCAGAGCTGCCGGTGACGGTTCCTTATGTGATCCTGAAGGGAACCTGCGCTGCAAAATATTACCCGTATCCCGAATGCAGAGCTATGGGAGATATCGACATCATGACCAGTCACGAGGATTTCAGGGCTGCCTGCGACTGCCTCCTCGCCAATGGGTTTTCAGAGCATACAGAAGTGGATGATCTGCGGCGCGTAAGGCACCGCGAGTTTTCCAGGGGCTTTCTGGAAGTGGAGGTCCATTCCTATTATGCCCATAGAAATGATCCCGAGGAAACCAGGTTCCTGGACGGTCTGATCCTGGAAAATATCAATCCCTCCCATGTCCTTCCGGATATGGTCAACGGACTGACTCTCATCGAGCATGTCAATCATCATATAGAGGATGGGCTTGGGCTTCGGCAGATCATCGACTGGATGATGTTTGTGGACAGATGCCTGCCGGATGAGGCGTGGGCTGAATTCCAGCCGCTGGCACAGAAATCCGGCCTTTTAAAAATGGCTGTCATCGTTACCCGGATGTGCGAAATATATCTGGGACTGCAGGAACATCAGTGGTGCAGCCAGGCTGACCCGGAGATCTGCGCGAGGCTGATGGAGTATGTTCTTTCCTGCGGCAATTTCGGGCGGAAGCTTCATGCGGAAAGTGTTATCAGCATGAGGATGCTTTCTACCTCAGGGAGTCTGAACGGAACATTCCGCCTTCTAAGAAAGCGTGGTATGAAAAACTGGAAGGCAGCCCAGAAGTATTCCTTCCTGCGGCCCTTTGCCTGGCTCTATCAGCTTGGCCAATATCTTGTCAAGGGTTTCGGCCGAAAGAACAGCTTCCGGATGCTTTCTGAGGAATATAAGGAAAGCAGGAAGAGAAATGAGCTTTTCGATGCGGTCGGCGCAGTCAGGGAGCAGGACGGGATCGTTTTCTATCAGGATGGAGAATACAGGCATACAAAACGCTGAGGATGTTGTTTACCGGAAAGCCCCATACACTGGAGCCTTCATCCGCAGACAACATTGTATGTCGGGATATTCTTACGGATAAGAGGAGAAGCAGGAAAATGATATCTGTGATAATCCCAACTTATAACAGAGAAAAGACCCTGCCGGATGCCATGAAAAGCGTCCTTGACCAGTCCATTACTGACATAGAGCTGATCATTGCGGACGACTGCTCTACGGACGGCACGGAGAAGCTGGTAAAGGAAATGGCAGATCCCAGGGTAAGATATGTGCGCCTTCCGGGGAATCAGGGTGCGTGCGCTGCAAGAAATGCAGGAATCGACGCTGCCAGAGGAGAGATCATCGCCTTTCAGGACAGCGATGACAAATGGCTTCCGGGAAAGCTGGAAAGGCAGCTTGCTGTTTTGAAGGAGACAGGGGCGGATGTCTGTTTTCACAGCCTGAAAAAGATCTATACAGACAGCGGTAAAGTCGAAGATTTTCCCAGGATCGCCGGGAGCAGGTTCATGAGCCATCAGGAGATGTGCAATGAGGTTGTGATCAGTACCCAGACTATTATGGGGGTCCGGAAGGCCTTCCAGGTGAGATTCGATCCTGCGGTAAAAAAAGCCCAGGATTATGACTGGGGGATCAGGGCGAGCAGGGAGTTCAGTTTCTATTTCCTGAAGGAAGCCCTGGCGGAACAATATGTACACAATGATTCCATTACTGCGCAGGGGTGGAGGAGTGTAAAGGAATCCCGGGAATATTTCCTGCAGAAATACAAAGAAGAATTTCCGGAAAATCCTGGCTTTGAACTTCTGCAGCTGAGGAAGCTGGCAAAATCCAAGGTGATCATAGGAGAAGACGCCTCAAAGGAATACGGCAGGATCTACCAGATCACACATAACAGACAGGATCTTGCGAAAATCCTGTTATACAGGACAGGATTCATGAAGCTTCTGTATAAGATGAGAGGAATACAGGAAGAGAATACGATCTCTGAAAAAAACAGATGAAATATATCAAAAAACAGAAACCGCATTGGGTGGTAGAAATAGAATATAAAACCCTGGGATATGCACTGCTGTTGTTTGCCCTTTATACTCCCAAGTATATCGCGAGCTTCGGCGGCAGCCTTCTGAACAGGGGGTTATGGCTGTTTACCCTGGCAGGGTATGCCTATACGGTCTATACATGGATCAACAGGAGAAATGTTTCTTATTTTCTGATCATTACCCTGCTGATGTACGGAGCCGTTGTGACAGGGACGTTTCTCAATCATGGAAGCATTTATGATTCCATCTGGTATACCTTCTGCTCTGTCGTGATCGTTATGATGGCGGACAATGAATCGGAGAATATCGACTGTCTCTGGAAAGCATGTATCTATTACTTCGGCATCGTCCTTTTTATCAATTTCCTGACGCTCATCATGTATCCCGACGGTATGTTCAAGCTGTACGTGTCCTACGGGAACAACCTTATAGAAGGACAGGCAAACTGGTTCTATTCTTCACAGAACGGTATGGGGAAACCCATGTTGTTTCTGATCTATTTTAAGGCGGATTCGGATCTTCGGAGATACCGTCACCTGACCGGGTCCTTTTATCTGCTCTCTG
>JAFOJB010000025.1 GCA_017420455.1 Blautia sp. | reverse complement strand
TAAGGAACCTCCTCCGGCTCGAACCTCTCATGCAGACGCACCCAGAATTCCTTCAACCCGTAATGCTTCAGATAAAGCAGGCCTTTTCTGACGGTATACGGCGAGAGCTTTTTCAGCAGGTTCTGCCATTTGATATGACCGGTCGTCATTTTTGATTTTCCCATTTTTTCAAGCTCCTTTTGAGCCCTGATTATATCATCATTCCTCTTCCCATTCAAGCATGACTCACCGGCATAGTGCGCCGACGCTTTACCAGGGCGGTTCCTACGGCAAAAGACTGAAAGGATTATTTCCCGGGCAGATTTTTTACAGATATATGAAGTTATTGTAACATTTCCCGGTATTTTTTGCAAGAAATGGAAGCATTGTGCTATAATAAAACCTGAATTTTTAATACTACTTGCAGGGGATATAGATAAATGAACAACGCACTTTTAAGGGAAGTACGAAAATACCTTTACATATTAACGGGAATCGGCCTGGCTGCCGCCCTGACCGCAGTTCCCTGTAGTTCTGCCTTCGCCCAGGGGGATGGGGTGATCCTGGAAATGGAGAAGAAAGACGTCAGCAATACTGCTTTAGACGCCGCATGGCCGCAGGGGCCGGAAATATCCTCGATTTCCGCGATCGTGATCGAAGAAAACACAGGGACAGTGCTGTATGAAAAAAACGCAGGGGATAAGCTTCTGCCCTCCAGTTCCGTGAAGATCATGACGTGCCTGGTGGCCCTGGAACACAGTTCGCTGGAGGATGAAGTGGTCATGACCAACACCGGTGTAGCCGGGGTGACGGACGGCGGCGCTTCTATTTCCGCCCAGATCGACGAGGTTTTCACCATGGAGCAGTGCCTGTATGCCATCATGCTGGCCTCCGCCAATGATATGGCGCTGCAGGTGGCAGAGCATATAGGCGGGTCTGTGGACGCCTTCGTAAAGATGATGAACGAGAAAGCTGCAGACCTGGGATGCCAAAGCACGCATTTTGTGAATCCCACAGGCCTTCCGGGTGAAGGGCAGGAAACTACGGCCCACGACCTGGCTCTCATCATGAAAGCTGCCATGGACATCCCCACCTTCTACAGGATTGCTTCCAGTGTTTCCTATACCATTCCGGCCACCAATCTCTCCGGAGGAAGCCGGGTCATGACCAACATGTTTACCATGATCAATCCAGGCAGCGGCTGCTATTATGAAGCCTGTACCGGAGGGAAGGAAGGCTATACCTATGAATCCGGCAGTGTCCTGGTATGCATGGCCGAAAAAAATGATATGAAGCTTACCTGCGCCGTTATGGGCGGCGTGGCAGGTTCTACAGACGACGAAGCCGCCTCCCTTCTGGATTTCTGTTTCAACAGTTTTAAGCTTTACGATCCCGGGAAATCGGATTTCAGTGTGGTTTCCGGCGGTCAGGTGGTTATCCCTGCAGAGTTTTCCTCAAAGGATGTCACCTACCAGGACGCAGAGCGGGAGGATGGTCTTCTGGACAGAGTCTATTTTGCCGGAAGTATTCCGGTGGGGCATGCCGTCGCTCAGGCCCCCGAAGTACAGGACGATACCCTTTACAAGGAAGGGCAGAAGCACATGGAGGAGGCTCTCGCCTATTCCGAATCCCACAGCAGCGTTCCTTATGTCCTGATCGCCATTGGCGGAGTCGCGCTTCTTGCCATTCTTGGACGCCTGCTGTACAAAACTCTCAGCAAAAAACCGCAGAACCCGGAGGATCCCGGAGATCCCGGAGATTTTGGGAATATCGGGAATATCGGGGTATAACCTGCAGACATATAAGACTGTGTCAGGATGACAGGTTACACGAGCCTGGCGTATGTGAGGGAATCTTTCACCGTGATAAACCCGGCATAGAAAAGAGAAAAGGCTGTGAGCAGAGGAGAAAGCACTTCTCCCGCTCACAGCCTTTTTATTATTCCATCCTTTATCCCTTATGCGGCGCCAGGATCTCCGGGAGGATCGACAGAGCATATTCACAGAGAGAATGATCCTCCTCCCCGGTGCTGCCGCTTATGCCAAGCCCTCCGATAATGGAATCTCCATCCTTCAGCGGTACTCCGCCCCCGAAGATGATGAGCCTCCCATTGTCCACCTGATCCACGCCATAGAAGGTACCGCCGGGCTGTGCCATCCTGCCGAATTCCATGGTGGACATTTTCACGGCCACAGAGGTATATGCCTTCTTCATGGCTGCATCGAAGCCTGGCAGGAACGCCCCGTCCATCACATGCACGGCGATGGGATTGCCCTCCGGATTGCAGACTGCGATGACCGCTTTCATTCCCCGGCGGTCCGCCTCCTTTTCAATACACTCGATCAGCCTCTTTGCAGAAGGTAAGGTGATCTTCTCCTGAATACCCATACGCCGAAGCACCTCCCGGATCAAGGATTCTGAAATCTCTTTCTCTGTAAAAGCAGTCCCTAACGGCGTTTTGGGTACATCGGCGGCAGATTTCTCCAGGCCTTTTTCTTTTGAGTCCTGCCTCTTCTCCTCGCCGGTATATGTTTCGTCGAGGTATCTGGCCAGCACATAAAGATAATCTGCCAGACGGTTCATATACTTCTTTGCACCGGTATCTGCGCCGAACCTGACGCTGACCAGCGCCAGAGCCCGCTCTGCCCTTCTGGCCACTGCCCTGCAGACATCCACCCTGGCAGAAAGAGGATTGCTCCCCGGCAGGACAAATTTCTTCGGACGGTCGAAAAGAGCCTCCAGACGGTCGATCTCCTCTTCCAGAAGAGTTGTCTTCTCTTCCCTGATCCTGTATTCGCTGCTATACGGATCCGCCACTCCGGCCATCAGGGTGATCAGTGTTCCCTGGATCTTCTCCAGAAAACGGACGGTATCGGCATCATGAAGGACAGTCTTTACCAGTCCGATATGACTGGTCAGCTCGTCGATGGTCCCCACCAGCTGAATCCTGTCGTCAGATTTGGAAACATTTTTACTCCGGATCAGATCGGTAGTTCCCCGGTCCCCGTTTTTTGTGTAAATGTTCATCTCTACTCTCCTTGCGCCGAACTGTCATTTTCCCCAGCAGCAGTTTCCGGAAGTTTCCGCGTCAAATCTCAGGGCTTTGTCAGAAAACAGCATGAGCATGATACCTGCCTTTTTCTCCGGCTGAACCGGTCGAAAAACGTTCATACGGTAATCAGCAGTCCCAGAGCTTCGTGTAGATTTCAATAATGTCCTCTTTCGTGGGGATTCTGGGATTGTTCGCTGTGCAGGCATCCGCCAGCGCAGCGTCCGCCATCCTGTCGATTGCTCCGAAATATTTGTCCGGTGTCACCGTGCCCAGATCCTGTATGCTCATGGGGATATTCATCTCCTTCAGCATAAACTGGATCCAGTTCACCAGAGAATTCACCGACATCACCTTGTTGTAGCTGGAAAGCCCCAGGATATGGGCGATATTGGAATATCTCTTCACAGCGGGAAGATACTCCTTCTGGCTCCTGGACCTCTTGTTGATGTTGGCATTGAACTCCACAACATGCGGAAGAAGCATGGCGTTTGCCCTGCCGTGGGGCACGTGGAACACAGCTCCCAGCTGATGCGCCATACTGTGGGTAATACCAAGCCCCGCCGTGTTGAAGGAAAGACCTGCCAGGCAGGAGGCGACATGCATCTTCTGTCTGGCGTGCATATCGTTTCCGTCCAGATAACAGCGGAGAAGGAAGACGCCGCAGATCTCTACGGCCTTCTCTGCCAGGGCAGCCGAGAACTCATTGTGCGCAGTGCTTACGTAAGATTCCAGGGCATGGGTAAACACATCCATTCCTGTGTCAGCCGTTACAGCCGGTGGGACGCTCCGGACAAGCTCCGCGTCCAGGATGGCTTCATCCGCTGTCAGGGAGTCCGCCACCAGCGGGTATTTCACATGGGCATCCGTATCATTTACCACCGCGAAGGAGGTCACCTCGGACCCTGTTCCGCTGGTGGTGGGAATCGCGATGAGGCCCACTTTTCCGTAATTGTTGATCTTCAGGGCAAATTCCCGGATCGCCTTGGAGGAATCCATGGCGGAGCCTCCGCCAACTGCTACGATCGCCTCCGGCTGATACTGCAGGAACTTCGCGACGCCGTCCGCGATCTTTCCTACCGGAGCATCCGGTACCACGTCGCTGAAAACGTCAAATTCCTTTCCCCCTGCCTTCAGCGGATCAGTGATCAGATTCAGCATCTCGCTTTTTGCGATATAGGGATCCGTGATGATCAGAATCCTGTTGTAGGGCAGCTCTTTCAGCCTGCCAAGCGCGCCTTCCCCGAAGTGGATCGCCGTGCGCATCTCAAATGTCTTATAAGAATTCATTATTATCCTCTTTTCCTTCGGGATATCTGCAGTCAATATTTCTCTCCGCAAAGAAAGCCAGCCAGTCATCCGATGGTTTTCTGTCTGTCACCACCGTATCCACCCGTCTTATGTCTCCCGACACACAATAGGAGGTCTGGCCGAATTTCGTATTGTCCACCACCAGTATGCTCTTCCTGCTGGAGGCCATCATCGCTTTCTTCGCCATGGCAAAAGATTCCTGGGATTCCATGATTCCCCGTTCCATATCCAGCGCCTTACAGGAAAAAACAGCTTTATCGACATAAAAAGAACGGATGGATTCCTGGGTAGCGGAGCCAAGGAACGCAAGGTAACCTTCCCGCATCCTCCCCCCGGTGGAAATGATATTCCAGCCGCTCACATCGGAAAGCTCCAGCAGGATCTCCATGGAATTGGTGATCACCGTAAGGCGCTCCTTCTCCTTCAGGGCTTTTGCCGCAAACACGGCCGTAGTGCTGGCATCCAGGAAGATGTGATCTCCGTCATGGATCATCGCGGAAACGATCTTTGCAATGGACTGCTTCCCGGCGATGTTCTGGTTTTTCCGGATGTTGAAAGGAAGATCGATCCCGATCTCTTCATTGATCACAGCCCCGCCGTAGCTCTTGATGGCGAAGCCCTCCTTTTCCAGTTTGTCAAGATCTCTTCGGATGGTTTCCTCCGATACTGAATAGAGCTGGGACAGCTCGCTGACAACAACCTTTTTCTCTTCCTGAAGCTTTAAGAGTATCTGATTTTTTCTTTCCAGCGCCAGCATACCCGTGTTCTCCCTTACCGTGTCAACCTCTTCCCCATTGAACCTGTTCAGAAATATCTTTTCCTCCTGCAGAGTTCTGTTACATCTGCACAGCTCCTTACAGGATCGAATCGATCATCCTTCTGTCGGGATGGGCAATAACAGAGGAATCCAGATACATTCCCTTTGCTGCCACCAGCTCCTTCGCTCTTTCGATGGAGGCCTCCACTGCAGATACCTCCCCGGTGAGCAGCATATAGGATTTTCCGCACATCCCCTTGGCGATGCGAAGCTCGATCAGGTCCACGATGGCTGTCTTGGCCGCCTGGTCAGCGGCTTCGATAATGGAGGCCGCGTCATAGGTTTCCAGGATTCCCAGGGCGCTGATATCCTCGATGTGGGTAGAGCCGTAGATCGCCGGGAAAATCGACTCGTGAGGATTTCCAAGTACAAAGCTGTCTATACATTTATCCTCATATGTGGTTACCGCTGCTTCCACCGCTGCCTTCACGGCGGAAAGATCCCCGGTGATAATCGCGATATACTTGCCCGGACATACGGTCTGCGCCTCGATCACCTCGACCTCGGAGGTCTTTACCATTGCATCCGCCGCAGTGATGCCTGCTGCAGTCGTCTTAAATTCAATCATTCCGATTGCATTACTCATGTTCTGCACGTCCTTTCCCGATTACTTCGCCGCTATCACAATATGACGGTCTGTCACTTCTGTCACCCTGCCGGAGATGGATGCATGGATCCCTACGCTGAGACCCTGGCCGGGAGAGGCGATCATCTGGCCTCTTGCAACCTCATCCCCTGCAGAGACCACCGGTTTTGCAGGAGCGCCGATATGCTGGCTGAGCAGCACCCTCACCTTTGATACAGCCGTCAGGTTTTCATCCATGGGGGCGTCCACATCATATTTCGAAAGCCCCAGACGGGCCATAAGCCTTTCCTCCGGAACCTTCCTGTATTCCCGGGATTCCTGCACAGCTTTGGGCTGTACTCCCTGAGGCGGCTTCACGCCGTTCTTTCGGAGTTCGGCTTTCATATCCGCCAGCAGAGTCCTGGGCGCCAGGCTCTGGGGACAGGCGAACATCTCGCAGACTCCGCAGGAGCTGCAGAAGCTTGCATTGATATACGGATTCATATCCTGGAAATCCTGGTTGGAAGCCGCCCTCATGAAGCGGGCCGGATCGATCGGATGTCCCAGATTATGTCTCGGACAAAGATCCGTACAGGTATTGCACTGGCAGCAGATAGATGCTGCCCTTTTCAGATCTATGGAAGAAGTTCTGTTCTTCTTTTCAACGATCACATGATTCTTTGGAAGAACCAGTATCGCATTTGTCGTTTTCGTAACCGGCTCATCTCCGCTTCCGATCCTTCCCATCATAGGGCCGCCTACAAAATAGACCGGATCCTTCACGGTGACGTTTCCTGCCTGCGCCACTACCTCGTCCAGCGTGCATCCCAGAGGCACCCTTACGGTGACCGGATGCTCCACTTCGGCGACGACAGACACATATTTATCTGTGACCGGTTTCTGTTCTTCTACCGCGCGGTAGATATTGTAAAGAGTCTCAACATTGAACACCGCTACGCCCTGTTCTATGGGAAGCCCTCCCGGACGGACCACACGTCCGGTCGCTTCGTAGATCAGGACCACCTCATCTCCCATGGGATAG
>JAFOJB010000247.1 GCA_017420455.1 Blautia sp. | reverse complement strand
TATAGCTGACGGGTGAGAGAGCTTCACCTTCCGGTGCAGAACCCCGTCACCTGCTGATCCTCGGAGCCACCGTCCAACATAGACTAAGACGCTCAGGAAGAGCCTTCGCGCCTAAGTCTATGCAGGCGCTGTCTCCTCAGGCAGGCTCAAGGGGTTCTGCACCGGAAGGTGAAGCTTTCTCACCCTGTTTCCCGGCTGCCGCCAGGTTTCCTGACTCACAGTCTGTCAAAAACGCCAGGGGAACGCATCAGTCTCCGGCCGGTGAGGCCGTGAACTGTACCAGGCCGGTGAGGCCGTGAACTGTATCTTATAAGGGTTACAGTGCAGATCCGCTGACAGGTTTCATTTTCAGACGGAGCAGGAACAGGGCTCCCCGGACCCAGAGGTCGACAAACATGGCGATCCACATCCCCATAAGCCCGAATCTCGGTGCCAGAAAAGCTCCCATAGTCAGACGGATCGCCCACATGCTGCAGAAATTGATCATCGACGGTCCTAAGGTATCTCCGGCGCCGCGGAAGACCCCGGAACCGACGATGGATGCCGCGAACATAGGCTCCGCGAAGGCCTCCAGCCGGAGTACCCGGCTGCCGAGAGCGCAGATCTCCGGATCCGGCGAAAGTAGCCGCATCAGCTGCGGCGCGAACAAAAAGAGAAGAACGCCGGTCCCTGTCATGATCAGCATGCCGAAGCCAATGGTAAACCAGGCAAGATGCTGTGCCTCCTTTTTCCTGTTAGCGCCAAGACTCTGCCCTACAATGGTCGTGACTGCCGCCTCGATCCCATACCCCGGCATATAGCAAAGGCTTTCCGCCGTCACAGCAAAGGAATGGGCCGCCAGGGCGATATTCCCCAGCGGAGAGATGATCCTGGTCGCCAGGACGTATCCTCCCCCCATAATAGCCTGCTCGACTCCCACCGGAACAGCGATCCGTATGGCAGTCCGCAGCTCTCTGCCGGATAAGGGGAGGGGCTCCTCCTTTCGAAGATGGAGTGCCGGTGATCTTTTCAGCAGAAACCACAGCAGCAATAAGGCGATGATCACATTGGACAGGGCCGTCCCAAGAGCCGCCCCTGTAACGCCGAGTCCTGCTCCCGGACGGAAAATCTGTTTTCCCAGAAGATCGATCTTACCGGAAGGGAAAATAAGGAGCCAGTTAAAGATCACATTCAGAATACAGGCCAGGATATTCAGGGTGCTGGGCGTTTTCATATTCCCGCTGCACTGGAGCATCCCCGCCGACACGCGGGAGAGCTGTATGAACGGAAGGGAAAGCGCAAAAACCAGAAAGTAACGGGAAGCCTCCCCCAGGATTTTTTCACTGCCTCCCAGAAAGACCGGGAGATACCCTGAAAGCAGCAGGCAGATTCCCGACAGGACTACACTGAAAAAAAGCGCGCAGAACAGCCCATGGCGTACCAGAGCTCTGGCCTCCTTCTCCTTTCCGGCTCCGATCCTGTGCGCCACCTGGACAGTAAAGCCCGCCCCGGCGGCCTGGCAGAGACCGGAGACCAGCCAGGTACTGGAAGCCACAAGGCCGATGGCTGCCGAGGAAACTGCTCCCAGACGCCCTACCATGGACTGATCCGCATAGTCCATCACAACCGTACTGATCTGAGCGAATATCGCGGGAATACTTAAGGAGGTAATCAGCTGCAGCTGCTGTGTACGGCTAAGCGCCGCCCCGCGGCAAAGCTCCTCCAGATAATTGTTCTTCTTCATTCCTGATTAGCGCCTTTCATCGCGCTGACAATATGCTTCGGACAGAGACCGGAAAATCAGTCTGTTACAGTTCCTGACAGAATATTATCATGACATATTCCATAATGCAAACCGTCTTTTATCCTTCTGTCTCCCGTCACTTCCTTTGCCTTCCACCGTTCACGTCCCTGCCGTTAAAGAATATCCTGCGGAGAATTCAGTCCATATCCTTTTCATTATCTTCTCTCCTGTCATGTCCTTGCCGGTTGCTGTTCAGAGCCTCGCCTGCCAGGGACTGCATGTGTTTTCAGAAGGTTCCTTCATTCCTGTTTGAACCGGGACCCTTTTTATGGTACAATGGAGACCGTCCTGTCAGACATCGAAGAAAGGAAGCCGGGCGTTTATCGCCGCAGGCTGTGGGAGTATGCATATGAATAAAAAGGAAATCGCGGAAATAAAGAAGCAGTTCACGCCGGACCGTTGCACCATCACCAGGATCTGCGGCTGCTATGTGGACGGGGAGAAGCAGAAAAAGACGGAGATGAAGGAGGCTTTTCTGTCCCTTTCCGAGGAAGAAATATTCAAGTATTTTGACATTTTCAGGAAGACCCTCTCCGGGACGCCGGGGAAAAATCTGCTGAACATGGAATTTCCCATGGAGCAGGAAGCCGAAGGAGGCACCCAGGAATTCCTGATGCGCCTGCGGAAAAGCCGTCTTGAGGAGGATGAACTTCTGGAGGAATTTTATGACAAGGTTATCAGCACTTATGATTACGCGGAAAACTATTTTATCATCCTGATCCATTGCGTTTACGACATTCCCGGGAAAACCTCCGACGGACTGGAAATGTTTGACGCTTCCGACGAGGTGTACAGCTATCTGATGATGAGCATCTGCCCGGTAAATCTTTCCAAAGCAGGGCTCTGCTATAATGAAGAAACCAACAGTATTCAGGACCGGATCCGGGACTGGATCGTGGAGATGCCGGATGTCGGTTTCCTCTTTCCGCTTTTCAATGACCGCAGTACGGATATCCACGGGCTTCTGTATTACGCGAAGAAGCCGGAGGAACTGCATTCCGGGTTTGCCATGGATCTGCTGGGGTGCGAACCTCCTCTCTCCCCTTCCGGACAGAAGGATTCCTTCAACAACCTTCTTTCCGATACGCTGGGAGAGGATTGCAGTTACGAGACCATCGTTTCCATCCACGAGAAGCTGAACGAGATCATCGAAGCCCAGAAGGAAGAACCGGAACCGGTGGTCCTTACAAAGCCGGAGGTCAGAAGGATCCTGCAGGACAGCGGTGTCACTGAGGAGCAGCTGGAGGGCTTCGATGAGCAGTACGACCTGAATGCCGGAGAGAACCAGTCTTTGATGGCCGCCAACATCACCAATACCAGAAAGATCGAGGTGAAGATCCCGGAAATCCAGATCAGCGTCACCCCCGATAAGGCTTCCCTTATTGAAACCAGGGTCATCGATGGCCGGAAGTGCCTGATCATCCCCATGGAAGGGGAAGTAGAAGTCAACGGAGTACCCGTCAGATAAATGATTTCCGTGCAAAATGACTGTCCCGGATTACGCAGGATTTTTGTTCGGGAGTGCACAACAAAAATCATACGCATAGCGGGTTATGTAAATGATTTTTGCTGTGTGCTATCGGACAAAAAGACAGGCAATTCGAGACAGTTATTTCCGGATCAGTCCTTACTGAAATTGAAGTTTCCTGACAAGCGCTTTTTTCTGGAAAAACGAAATTCCATAGCAGACTACAGACTCAAATCCGTCAAATCCCCTCAGGTATTCCTTATCCAGAATCTGTTTTTTTCCTTCCAGTGCATCCTTAAGCATATTCTCTTCTTTATCCGATTTCTTTGCCTCCAGAAGCATTCCACGTTTTCTCCGTTTTTCTCTCACATCAATATCCGACCTTCCCAGACCATTCTCCTGATTTGATTTCACCGCATATCCAAGACCGGAAATGATGCCTGTCAAAAATGCATGATAATAGTCCTCATGGTAGTCATGGTAGCTGATGGTTTCAAAAAGGATGTCCGTCATTTTCTGTGAGGCGGTTTCTTCATCCCCTTTCCAAAGAGCTTCCATCAACTCTTTCTGCTTTGACCGATCCAGGGAAAGAGAGTCTTTAAAGAATCTTACAACCGTTTCTTCGAAAATATGCTGAATTTCCTCGTTTGGTATTTTCAGTTCCACAGTATTGCCCTCAGCTTCGGGATCAGCCTTTGTAAGATACCCGGTCATCAGAAGGACACTCCACAGATTTTCTTCCGATTCGTGAAGCGTATCATAAGTCAGTTCATCTGAAATTGTCTGAAGAACAGTGCCTCCGTTCATAAGCGCTTCAAACTTATCGCTCACATCAAAATCTGTTCGTTTCACAAAAGTCAGAAGAATTCCATTGTGGCTTGTATTCTTCCAGTAATTTTTTGGATTCGCGTTTTCCTTCTGCAGAAGTGCCGCAATATAATTTGTCACATCCCAGGGGCAGTAGACATGTGTGTTTCCAAAAACATATCCATCATACCAGGCCCGTATCACCTCCGCTTTTTCTGTTCTGTCCGCATCTTTCAGGATCTTGTCCACATCCTTCTGCGTAAATCCATAATACTCTGAAAAGATGTCATCGAGAACCGAACAGGACATAAAATTGTTTGTCCCTGTAAAAATACTTTCTTTAGCTATCCGCAGACATCCTGTCACAACAGCAAACTTCAGATATTCATTCGTTTTAAGCGCCGCGTCAAACATTCCCCGAATCACGTCGAGCATCTTCTGATAGTATCCGTTTTCTTTCGAATCCATCTCGCTCGCATTCGCCAGAGGAACGTCATATTCATCGATCAGCAGAATTACCGGTTTTCCATAGCAGGCAGCCATCATCCGCATGATCGTCTTTAAAGAACCTTTCACAATTTCCGGTGATGCCTTCCGATCCTTCAGATTCCGGAAAATTTCTTTATCGTCTGCGTCGATTGCATCACTTTCCAGAAGAGAGGTATGTTTCTTACATAGATCCGACAGTTTAACCTGCAGTAATTTGTAGGCTTCTTCAAAAGAAAGCGCCTCAATACCTTTCAGCGTCACATTCAGAACAGGATACTGGTTCATCCATTTGTCACAGAATTCTTCATGCTTCATGATATCCAGACCATCAAAAACTTCGTGACTGTCCTTTTTCTGGATACTGAAAAAGCTTTCCATCATACTCAGCATCAATGTTTTTCCGAAACGGCGGGGACGGGTGAAGAGTGTCACCTCATTGCCTGTTCCCTCTGCCAGCCGGTAAAGCAGTTCTGTTTTATCCACATAATAATCATGATTTCTTCGGATCTCGTCAAAATCTTCTTTCCCGACAGGTATTTTCATAAATCAGTCTCCCCCTCTTCAGACTCAGGACTGTTCATGCACAGGCATTCTCAGGAATCATCATAACTACGGCTTTATAAACGCGCTCGAATGATAATTCCATCTGCAGAGTACATCATATAAATGCTGAAAAACCTCCGGACCAGGTGATGATATCTTCATTCGTCCGGAGGTTTTTTATAATATTATCAAATTGATAATGCCGCAAGGGCATTTTCACGGCGATAAATATGAACGCTTACTTTCATGCTTTACCGTCCTGGGTGACAGATCAGTTAGATGCTTTCCCGGTATCCGCTGCTGTCTCTGCAGTTTCCGCTGCTGCATCGGCGGTTTCCTCTGCAGTCTCTGCAGCTTCCGCTGCTGTTTCAGCGGCTGCGTCAACGGTATCTTCTGCCGCATCAGCTGCGTCTTCTACGATTTCACCGGCTTCCTCCGCAGTATCTTCCATGTCGTCAATGACTTCCACGGCTTCTTCGTCAAAATCCTCTACGGTCTCACCGTCTGCTTCCTCCGTCTCTTCAGGCTCCGGAGTAATTACGGTGAAGGTATGCTTATCTGTCAGCGTCAGTTTCTTCAGAACCTTATCTGCAACCTTGATGCTGGCATCTGCGATCCATTTGTCAGACTCTTCTGTATAAGCATCCTGCTTCTTGGTATTTTCCAGAGAGGTTCTGGTGGATTCTGTCTGATCTTCATCCAGGACCTTCTCAAGCCGTACCACATAGAGGTTGTCCTCTGTCTCGATCACTTCCGTGCCAACCTGTCCATCGGTAAGAGATCTCAGAACTTCCAGAACCGCGTCCGGATAAGAGGTGTCATTGTCCTCTGACGCGGTTGTGAAATGTCCGGAATATACATAGAGGGAATCATCCACGGCCTGAACAGCTTCGCGCAGCGCTGTCTGGTCTGCATCCGTGTTCCCGTTGTACACTTCCAGGACTTTCTGTGCCTTCTCTGCAGCTGTAATGGCAGGAGCTTCTTCCTCTGCAGGTGCCTCTGAAACTTCCGGAACTACACTGACCACTGCAGGTGTTACAGATGCTTCAGGAGTAACACTGACTTCTGCGGCTTCCTCTGCCCCCGGTGTTACGCTGACTTCTGCAGCTTCCTCTGCCTCAGGCGTCACGCTGACTTCTGCAGCTTCCTCTGCCCCCGGTGTTGCGCTGGGCTCTGCGGCTTCCTCTGCCTCAGGTGTTGCGCTGGGCTCTGCGGCTTCCTCTGCCTCAGGTGTCACGCTGACTTCTGCGGCTTCCTCTGCCTCCGGCGTTACACTGGGCTCTGCGGCTTCCTCTGCTTCCGGTGTTGCGCTGACCTCTGCAGGTGCCTCCGCTGCCTCTTCTTCTGCTTTCGGGGTCTCGGCTGCCTCTGCGGTTTCTTCCTCTGCCTTCGGGGTCTCGACTGCCTCTGCAGGCTCCGCGGTTGTCTCTTCTTCCTCTTCCGCAGTCTCTTCGTCCGCATCTACCGGAATGGACGTATACAGGAAGGATGTCTGATTTGCCTCCTCATCCGTGACAACCACTTCCGCTCTTTCCACATACTCATGATATACCATATCACGGTAAGTCTCCAGTTCCAGGTACTGAACTACCTGATCCTCTGTCACGGCAAGTTCAGCCAGAGTTTCTTCGCTGTTTGCCGCCATAAAGGCCTTTGCGGCTTCCTTCATAGAAGAAGACAGCTCCTCCGGAATTTCCACACCATATTCCGAAGCCTTTTCCTTGCTGATGACGCCAAGCTCCAGCTGCTTCAGTATATTTTTGACGGTAGCATTGCCGTAGGTGCCTTCTTCTTCATCGGCCCCGTCCCAGATGCTCATTCCTGCCCCAAAATACATCTTGTAAATGTTTTCCATCTGTGCCTGCTCAGAACGTACTGCCACACTCAGGACACCCATCGGGATTTCTGTTCCGTTTACTGTGACAACCGTCTTCGTACCGTCAAGCTTTGAAGCGCCGCATCCGGACGCCAGGGAGCACACCATAGCTGCCGCTACGGTAAGTGCAGCGATCTTCTTCATATTATGTCTCATGGTATTTCATTCCTCCATTGCTAAGGGTAATATTCACATCCGGCCTGTAAAGAACGTAAAAAAGAGCACAGTTCTCCCCTGCCAGTGTGTACACTATTACCCAGTATAATCTTTTTTCATGAATTACGCAAGAATATTCTTAAAAAGTTATCCCTCTGTCCCGCGGAGTTCTCTGCAGAAGGTCAGCAGCGCGTCGATCAGATTCCCCTGGGGAAGAAAGAAGAACTTCGCTTCCTTTACGGCCTCCAGCTGGAGACGGCGGTTGTACTTTGCCAGGAGGGGCGGGATAACTGCGGGGTCGAGCTTCGCGTTTTCGTAGGTGGTGATGCGGATCCTGGGAGACTGGCTCTTATCCGCATCCTTGTCCAGCTGCTTGATCTCCGTGATATAAGAGAGATGGGCTTCTCCCTTCAGACGGGCCACGGACAGCAGATTCAGCACTGCCTTCGGCGGCTCCCCGAACCGGTCGATCAGTTCCTCCAGCATCTCGTCGTAATCATTCTCATTCTCCACACCTGCGATGCGTTTGTAGAGATCCAGCTTCTGGTATTCATTCTGAATGTAGGATTCCGGGATGTACGCGTCGATGAACAGATCGATAGTCGTCTCGAAATCCTCCATGGTCTCCTCGCCCTTTGCCTCCTGTACGGCCTCCGCCAGCATTTTACAGTAAAGGTCGTATCCTACCGCATGCATATGGCCGTGCTGCTGCGCGCCAAGGAGGTTGCCGGCTCCCCGAAGCTCCAGGTCCCGCATGGCGATCTTGAACCCGCTCCCCAGATCCGTATACTCCTTGATGGCGGTAAGACGCTTCTCCGCCGTCTCCTTAAGGATCCGGTTTTTACGGTACATCAGAAAGGCGTAGGCAGTACGGTTCGATCTTCCGATCCGGCCGCGCAGCTGGTACAGCTGGGAAAGTCCATAACGGTCGGAATCGTGGATGATCATGGTATTTACGTTGGAAATATCCAGTCCGGTCTCTATGATGGTCGTGGACACCAGCACATCCAGCTCCCCGTTCACGAAGCTGTACATCACCTGCTCCAGCTCCCTCTCGCTCATCTGACCGTGGGCGAAATCGATCCTGGCCTCAGGCAGGAGCTTTGAGAGCTTTCTGGTGATATCTGCAATATCATTGACCCGGTTGTACACATAGTAGATCTGGCCGCCCCGGCGGAGCTCCCTGCTGATGGCCTCCCGGACCGTCTCCTCGTCGTACTCCATCACATAGGTCTGGATGGGAAGCCGGTCCATGGGCGGTTCCTCCAGAACGCTCATATCCCGGATCCCGATCATGCTCATGTGGAGCGTCCGGGGGATAGGTGTCGCGGTAAGCGTCAGCACATCCACATCCTTCTTCAGCTGCTTGATCTTTTCCTTGTGGGCGACGCCGAAGCGCTGCTCCTCATCGATGATCAGAAGACCCAGGTTTTTGAACTGTACATCCTTCGACAGGACCCGGTGGGTTCCGATCACGATGTCTACCTGTCCCTTTTTCAGGTCTTCTATGGTCTTCTTCTGCTGGGCAGGGGTCCGGAAACGGCACATCAGATCCACCCGTACCGGAAACTCCTTCATCCTCTGGAGAAAGGTATTGTAGTGCTGCTGGGCCAGGATGGTAGTAGGTACCAGATACACTACCTGCCTGCTTTCCTGCACTGCCTTGAAAGCAGCCCGCAGGGCAATTTCCGTCTTGCCGTATCCTACGTCGCCGCAGATCAGCCGGTCCATGATCTTCGTACTTTCCATGTCCCGCTTGGTATCCTCGATGGCTGCCAGCTGGTCCTCCGTCTCCTCATAGGGAAACATCTCCTCGAATTCCCTCTGCCACACCGTGTCCGGTCCGCAGACATAGCCCTCGCCCTTTTGCCTGGCGGCGTACAGGCTCACCAGCTCGTTGGCGATATCCTTCACCGCTCCCCGTACCTTCTGCTTTGTACGGTTCCATTCCTGTCCTCCCAGCTTGTTCAGCTTCGGGGGTTTCTGTCCCTCCTGTCCGGTATATTTCTGCAGCGCGTCCAGCTGGGTCGCCAGAATATACAGATTGCTGCCGCCCTGGTATTCGATCTTGATATAATCCCTGGCGATCCTGTCTACCTCCACCTTCTCAATTCCCCGGTAGATTCCAAGACCATGCCGCTCGTGCACCACATATTCTCCGATGGACAGCTCCGAAAAATCCCGGATCTTCCTGCCGTTATAGTTCTTTCTTTTTTTCTTCGGCTTCTGCTCCTGCCCGAAGATATCGGTCTCGCTGATCACCGCGAACTTCAGCAGCGGATACTCAAAGCCATGCCGCGCATGGCCGTACATGACCATGATCTCTCCCGGCTGCAGTTCTCTGTCGTAATCCTTCCCGTAAAAAGCCAGGACATCTTCTTCCAGCAGATCCCTGGAAAGTCTCTCTGCCCTGGTCCTGGAACCGGAAAGGAGAGCAATCCGGTAGCCCTGGCTCCTGAGCGTCTTCAGGTCCTTTACCAGAAGCGCGAAGCTTCCATTATAAGAGGTGATCGACCGGGCCGTGATGTTATACCGGGATGTGAACTTCCACCGGTCCTGCTGCGGATGCAGGGCACACAGGGCGACACAGTTGTTTTTATTCAGCTTTTTCTGGACGGAGGAAAAATCGCAGAGCCAGTTTCCGGAAACAAATGCGCTTCCCTTTTCCTCCCGGTGCTTACGGCTCTGTTCGTATTCCTCCGAAACCTCTGTTCCCTTTTCCACAAGACGGTTCGGTTCATCCAGAAAAATCAGTGTCTTCTCCACAGGGAAATAATCCAGAAAGGACATTCCCTTTTTCTCTTCCGGCTGCTCAATAGCCGGATAGATGGTAATGTCCTCCAGATTTTCCAGGGATCTCTGACTTTCCGGATCAAAATACCGTATGGAATCCACCTCGTCTCCCCAGAGTTCGATACGTACCGGGTTTTCCTCCGTAAGCGGATATACGTCCAGTATCCCGCCGCGGACAGAAAACTGTCCCGGCATCTGCACCTGTCCGGTCATTTCATACCCAAGTCCGACCAGCTCCTTCCGGAATTCAGCCATTTCCACGGTGCTCTCAAGGCTCAGGGTAAGCAGGCGTTTCCGGATCTTCTCCAATGAGGCCAGATAGTCCATGCAGCCGTCGATGGTGGTGACCACGGTTATGCTTTCTTCATTCAGCAGTGCCCGGATCACCTGCATTCTCTGGCGGATCAGGAGATTTCCGTGGATATCGGCTTCGAAAAAAAGCAGGTCCCTGGCAGGATAATAATATATTTTATTGTCATAGAACCGGTAATCCTCATAGATCTCCCTGGCTCTTCTTTCGTCCTCTGCCAGGATCAGGTGAAATGGAAAAAATCCGGAAAGTCCATACATCATATGTACCTTCTGGGATTCCATGCACCCGGAGATCTCCAGAATCCCTCTGTTGTCCCGAAGCCGGGAACAGATCTCTTCATATTCCGCCATTTCCTTCAGCGGCATTGTAAAGGTCTTCATCATTCTCTGTCTCCGCCTTTTTCTGCAAAAAAGCCATCCGGCAGGGATGGCTTATGAGCTGTGATCAAACTGCAGTGCCCGGCCGTTATGGAACTGTCTGTGTTTTCCATCGGCAAGGCTTCGCACGGCAATGTTATTTGCTTTTCTTTCTGTTATAGGTATTCATGGCGGCATCTACGCCTTCCGAGACGATGGTTTCCACCGCACCGCAGGCGTCCGCTATGGCTTCATCCACCAGCTTCCTGTCGGAATCTGTAAAACGTGACAGTACATAGTCCGCAAGATCCCAGTCCCTGGGCTTTGCTCCTACGCCGATCCGGACACGCGTAAAGCTCTCCGTACCGAGAGCCCGTATGATATCCTTCATTCCGTTGTGTCCGCCCGCGCTGCCGGAAGGGCGCACGCGCAGCTGTCCGGGAGAAAGGTCGATATCATCGTGCAGAACGATCAGATCCTTTGCGGGATCGATCCTGAAATACGCTGCCATCTGCTGGATCGGACCGCCGCTGAGATTCATAAAGGACAGCGGCTTCATCACCACCACCTTCTGCCCTTCAATGGTTCCCTTTCCATACATGGCATTGAACTTTACTCCGCTCTGGGGAATATGGTGTTTCTCAATCAGGAGGTCCACGGCGTCAAAGCCTACGTTGTGCCTGGTTCCCTGATATTTGTTTCCGGGGTTTCCGAGGCCTGCGATCAAAATCATCCTGCCGTCTCCTCCATCAGTTGAAGTAAACCATTTCATCCGGAAGAGGTTCGCAGCCTTCCACTTTTTCAGCATACAGTACCAGTCCTTCTTCTCCGTGGTATTCCTTTCGTCTCTCCACAGCGCCTTTTGCCGTCACCTCCACCCACTGTCCGGGAGAAAGCTCTTCCGCCTGGTCATACTTGCAGAG
Organism: Blautia sp.; assembly: GCA_017420455.1. Taxonomy (GTDB): domain Bacteria; phylum Bacillota; class Clostridia; order Lachnospirales; family Lachnospiraceae; genus Blautia_A. The sequence continues at coordinate 1,412 of JAFOJB010000247.1, read as the reverse complement.
AAATCCGAGAAATGTGGTATCCGCCGCACAGCAGGTCATGGCTGTCCTGCCGGGAACAAAGCAGTCCCTGGGACTGTTCTTCGGCCGTACAACCCGTGCTTTAAAGCGGACAGTTTTTTCTTCATAATTGTCCGGATGATCCATGGCATCGCAGAACCAGATGCCGTAATCCTCCGGAAGCACTTCGATCACCGGCGCGTCCATGTCGAAGGGCATCTCGTCCTGGAAGATGTCACCCATTTCTCCCTCCTCATCCTCGAAGATGACCTCAGCGCGCTGGTTGGCCACCTTTACCTGACGCCGGTAGGAAGGAAGCGGATCTCCCTCCTTGCAGCGGTTGAACACGACCATATCGGCGTTCCGGACCATATCCATGAAGATGGACTTCATGTTGTTTACATAGACCTGGTAGGTGCTGGCGTCCACACAGGTAATTTCCTGCTCTATGCCCCAGCCCTTCGGAAGCTCCATCTGTTCAAACTTGCTGACCAGCCACATTCCGTTGTATTCTATGACGACCCGTTCGGGATTGTGCACAATGTCCATGGCGTTCAGCCGTTCTGTCGTCAGGTCCTCTTCCTTTTCAATGACCTCCACGACAATGTTGCTGAGGCCGAGTCTTTTGCTGTCATACTCCTCCTCTCCCTGCTCACAAAGGATCAGGAGGGTCTTGCCCTCTATCTGAAAATAGTCCTGGTCAAGAGTAAAGCTGAGGAATGTTGTCTTCCCGCTTTCCAGAAATCCACTGATCAGATAAATGGGAACTGTGGTCTCTTCCATTTTGTTCTCCTCTTCTTCGCAAGAATATACTGACATACAAAGCAGCCGGATGACGATTTTGCAGAATCGGCCAAAAATACGGTCGACCCGGAATAAATCTGTCTCCTCTTATACCTGGCGTTATTTCCAGGCGTACGCCATGTCACAGCCCCGCCGTACAGGCGCGGCAGGGCTGTATTCCTGGATCACCGTTTCTATTACAGTTCAAAAAGTCTGGCGAGGTTTTCCTCGTTCAGCTTCGAACCGATCACACACAGACGGCCGGTAAAATCCGGTGCTCCTTCGCGTACCTCGGTTTCCTCCGGAACCATGTCGAAGTGAATCCATGTTCCATCCTCTGCCGGCAGCATTCCCTTTGCCCGAAGCACCAGGCCGTACTGGCTCTCATCGGCAAGCGCGGCCAGCTTCTGCTCCAGGCCTTCCTTCGTATATTTGTGTACGGTCTCCCTGCCCCAGCTCTGGAAGATCTCGTCCGCATCGTGATCGTGGTCGTGATGATGATGGCCGCAGCTGCAGACACCGTTTTCATCATAGTGATGATGATGCTCATGGCCTTCCTCATGATCATGGTGATGGTCATGATCATGATCATCATGATGGTGATCATGGTCGTGATCGTGATCGTGGTCGTG
>JAFOJB010000246.1 GCA_017420455.1 Blautia sp. | reverse complement strand
GTGGCCTATATGATGAGGCGGGGATATATGCCCTACAGGGATACCTTTGATCATAAGGGACCGCTGATCTATATCCTGAATTATGTAGGGCTGTACATAGACGACCGTTCCGGCATCTGGTGGATCGAGCTGGTGTTCATGACGCTCCTGTTTTTTGTCCTTTACAGGATCGCCCGCCTGGTGGGCTGCAGGATCGTGACGGCTGCTGTGGCCGTCCTCACAGCCACAGCCCTTCTTTTTAACGCCTTGCAGGGAGGAAACCTGACGGAGGAATTCTCGATGCTCTTCATCGCGGTTTCTATTTACATCTTTGCAGACTATTTCAAAAACGACAGGATATCCAAAGCGAGACTGATGGTCTGCGGTTTCTGCTGCTGTGCTGTCATGTTCCTGAGGATCAATATGTGCACGGTGTGGCTGGTATTTGCCCTGGTGGTAGTCGGACAGCAGATCGCCAGAAGAGATTTCGATAAGCTCAAGTATTTTACCATGTGGTTCATTGCAGGGCTGCTGGTGCTGCTGCTTCCGGTACTCATCTGGTTCGGAGAAGGCGTTCTTCGATCCTTCTGGGAATGCTACATCGAGTTTAACGGGAAATATGTAAAAAGCGGCGGAGGAAAAGCAGTGTTCCGGAATAAATGGAATGCTTTCTTCACCTTCTTCAATTCCACACCGTTCCTCATCGCCTTCCTGTGCCAGATCCATCACTGCATTACCAGAAAGAAGCTGTTCGATTACGCTTATATGGTCTACCTGTTCCTTTCTCTGGTCTTCCTCTGCATTTCCGGCAGGACCTATGGACACTATGGAATGATCCTGGTTCCGACGATCGTCTATCCTGTGGCCATGATGCTGAAGGAACTTCAGGAAATCAGCATAAAGGAAGTCCGGACGAGCCTGACGGCAGTAGTGTGCATCTTCCTGATGTTCTCCGTCATCCTGCCGGACTGGGCAGCACAGACCGCAAAGGTACCGGAGATCTACGATAACAGAGAGAATGACCAGAGATCCTGGCTCACAAAAAAGGTGGCGGACATCATAAAGGAAAATACCGGGGAAGACGAACCCATCAGTGTCTATGGAAACTGGGACGCTATCTATGTGGCTGCAGAGAGGCCGCATGCCACGCGGTATTCCTATCAGTTTCCCATAGGGACTATCTCCAGGGCTGTCATGCTGGAATATCTGGACCAGATGAGACAGGAACTGCCAAGGATCCTTGTGATCCAGGAGGGATATTACAACGATGATATTAAAGGATTTATCGAGGAAAACCACTATTCGTCAATCTGGGAAGAGGATAAACAGAAGAAATCCATGGTGTTCCTGAGAGAGGATTCCGAGTGATCAGACCGCTGCAGTTTTCGATCTCACCGGCCGGTGAGACCGTGAACTGTAACGGCCGGGGTTGTAACATCAAACCGTTTCCATGATACTTGACAGACAAGTTTTCTTTGCATATAATTTGTCATATGATCTATTATTTCGGATGATTTCTAACCAGAATGAGGGAGGTTTTCAAATGATCTGTAACAGAAGAGTATATTTGAGGAGCCTGGCGGCCAGCCTGTTTTTCTGTCTCCTCGCTCTATGCGCGTTCCCTGTATTTGCAGAGGAAGGCGAAGCCGGAGAAGAGGCTGTGGTTTCTGATGAAAACCTGTTTAATAAATCAGATCCTTACTTTATTGAGGGATATAACTTTATCCAGACTTCAGACCAGATCACGATAGAACCGGACAGCTTTATCACAGGATTTATCCCTGTAGAGAGCGGCGATGTCGTAAGGGTAAACCTGAACAGCACACAGAATACAGACTTTTTTAAATATGCGCTGTTTGATGCCAACCGTACCTGGCAGGATACTGTCAGAGTCAGTAATGCGTCCGAAATGACGATCCGTATTTTTGATCCGGGGTTCGTCAGGATCTCTGTCTTTGGCCTGGACTTTGAGGAGACCATTACCATCTTTATCAGTAAGACAGGACAGGGCGATACGAACAGAAACCGTGATACTATGGTGATGTCCCAGAATAACAGCAACGTCGTCGTCAAAACTTCCGAGGAGGATGAATCGGTCTTCTATACAGACTGGTTTGACAGGTCGGACCCGGACGTCCTTGACCGGTTCAACTTTGCGCAGACTACCGGGACCATCGTGGAGGAGCCCAGCAGCTTTATTACCGGATATATTCAGGTATCTACCGGGGATGCAGTGACCCTCGCTCTGAATGGAAATAAGCCGTCGGCATTCGTGAAATATGCTCTTTATAACAAGGACAAGATCTGGCAGAAGACCTACAAGCTGAATAATATTTCAGAAACAACGATCACCATTGATGAGCCGGGATTTGTGCGTTTCTCTGCCTATGGCAGGTTTTTCAAGAATTCCGCGGCTGTATATATCCATCCCTCTCTGAAACTGGCAGCGGACCAGCAGATCGAGGAACAGATCATTCCCGGACTGAATGATGTTACCGGCCAGGTAGGAGCTTTCAATTCCACCTATTTCTCTCAGGAGATCATCGAAATGTTCGACAGGAATTCAAAGGAATTCCTCATGGATCAGGGCTTCAGCCAGCTGACCGGGGAGATCGTGAACGATGAAGGATCCTTCCTGACGGGCTATATTCCCGTGGTAAACGGGCAGGTGCTTGTCATCAGTATCACCCAGGCCTCTGCCTTTGCGAAATATGCCATGTATGATCTGAACAAGAACTGGATCAGCACCACCCGTGTGGACAATCCTACTATGCTTGTCATTCCCATCACCCAGACAGGGTTCCTCAGATTCCATGGTTATGGGAAGGCTATCGAAGGAACGAGTATTACCATTCCGTCCGTCACAAAACTGGATATCAACCAGATTTCCGGTAATATCGCCACCCGTCTGGAACGTCTCGAGGAGAGCACCGAGACCAGCAGCCAGGTAGATGTGGTGATCTTCATGGGACAGTCCAATATGGCCGGAAGAGGCTCCGTCACGGATGAGTATCCGGAGGACGCACCTGCCGTCATCGACGGCGCTGGCTGGGAATTCCGTGCGATCAGTGATCCTACGAAGCTGTATCCCATCGATAAGCTGTTCGGGAAAGACGAGAACCAGGAGAATGCTATCGATGATACCGGCAAGAAGACCGGCTCGCTTGTTCCTGCATTTGTAAACTCCTACTATTCTCACAACGGGAAGGTACCGGTGGTCTGCGTCTCTGCCAGCGAAGGCGCTACCTCCATCCGGAACTGGAAGGAAGGAACCGAGCGGCTGAAGGATGCCGTGAAGCGTCTGAACAAGTGCGTGAAGTGGCTGCAGGACAATCATTATGAAATCCGGCATCAGTATATGGTATGGTGCCAGGGCGAGAGCGACGCCTCTCATTCCGAGAAGTGGTATACCTCGAACTTCGAGAACATGTTCGCGAAGATGCAGGAGGCCGGTATCGAG
>JAFOJB010000245.1 GCA_017420455.1 Blautia sp. | reverse complement strand
TCAGCACGTCATAGGTCTCTCCGCTGGAGAGCTTTGTATACATCATCTCGTTGTATCCGGAGGTCTCGTACACCACCGAGCAGTTGAACTCCTCCTGGTAGGTTTCCAGAAGACAAAGATCCATATACTCTCCTGCATTGTATACCTTCAGGACATGGTTCTGCGAGCTCATCCTTCCGCAGCGGTTCAGCCCGAACAGCAGCACTGCCACCAGAGCTATGGATATTCCCCTTTCCACCTTCGGATTGATAAAGCTTCCTTTTTTTCCTGCAATTCCCGGCAGTACATTCGCCGCCACCAGCACAATGATGATCACCAGGATCACAATGGTGGACAGAGCGTTGATGGTGGGATTGATCCGCTTCGTCATATTGTAGACTACGATGGAAATGTTCTTCACACCGTTTCCGGAAACAAAGTAGGAAATGACAAAATCGTCAAAGGACATGGTAAAGGACAGAAGAGCCCCGGCGAAAATCCCATCCCTGATAAGCGGAACGATCACCTTCATCAGCGCCTGATAAGGCGTAGCGCCAAGATCCATGGCCGCATTGGTCAGGTTCGGGTCCAGGCTTCTTACCTTCGGATATACACTGGTGACCACGTAGGGAGTACAAAAGGCAATATGGGCCAGCAGCATGGTGAAATAGCCCTTCCGCATCCCGATGGAAGAAAACAGCAGCATCAGTCCGATGGCCGTCACAATATCCGGATTCAGGATGGGGATATTGTTGATATTCAGCACGATCTCCCGCAGCACCCGCCGGCTTTTGGAGAGACCGATGGCCGTTACCGTTCCCAGCACGGTGGAGATGACGGTAGCAGCGATCGCGATGGAAAGAGACACATACACCGCCCTGAGCACCTCAACATTCTGCAGAAGCTCCCCGTACCACCGAAGGGAAAAACCGGTAAACCTGGTCAGGGACTTGGAATTGTTGAAGGAAAAAACCATGGTCACCAGGATGGGCAGGTAAAAGAAGGCCAGGCAGAGTACAATGTAAAATCTTGAGAAAAATCCGTTTTTCTTCTTCATTCCCGCCTCCTATTCTTCCTGCTGCAGTTTGTCCATCTTCTGCATGAGCCGCATGGAGATCAGAATGATGACGGCAAGGATCATGGAAATGGCGCTTCCGAAATTCCAGTCTCCCACAGAGATGAACTGGGACTCGATCAGATTCCCGATCAGCATGTACTGTCCGCCGCCCAGCAGCTTCGGAATGACGAAGGAAGATACCGCCAGAAGGAATACCATCATGACGCCGTTCACAACGCCGGGCATGGAAAGCTTCCAGGTCACCTTCCAGAAGGTCTGTACCCTGTTGGCTCCCAGATCCATGGCCGCCTCCAGAAGTGATTTGTCCATCTTGCACAGGGAGGTATGAATGGGGATGATCATAAAGGGCATGAAGTTGCACACCAGGCCGACCAGCACGGAAAAATCCGTGTACATCATGGAAACCGGCCCGAGATTCAGTCTCCCAAGCAGCTGGTTGATGATGCCGTTGTCGGAAAGGAGATTCATCCAGGCATAGGTGCGGAGCAGCATATTGATCCACATGGGGATGGTGACCAGAAGAATCAGTGTATCCTGCGCCTTTTCCGAAAACCTGGAGATAAAATACGCCAGCGGGTATCCCAGCAGCAGACAGATGGCTGTGGTGATAAAGCCCAGCCAGAAGGATTTCAGGATGACATTCAGGTAGGTGGCTTCCAGAAACCTGGCGAAGTTCTTCCAGGTAAAGGAAAAGGTGAGCACCTCATTCCCTTCCTCGGTAAATGCGTAGAACACGATAAGGAACAGGGGAATGACCACAAGAACAAGCGACCAGATCAGGTATGGTCTTATCAGATGCCTGTATTGTTTCATCAGTACGCTCCCATCTTACACATGACATGGATATCCTCCGGTCCGAAAAGAAGACCGATTTTTTTGCCCACCGGGGCATAATCCGTGGTGTGTACATTATACATTCTCTTCTCCGTCTCGATCATGATCTCGTAGTGGACTCCCTTGAAGGTGATGTCCCGCACCACTCCGGTGATCTTTGCGTGCTCCGGTTCCACGATATCCAGATCCTCCGGCCGCAGGACCACCTCCACCTCTTCATTGTCCTCGAAGCCCTTATCCACACACTCGAACTGGAAATCGTCGAACTCCACAAGATAATCCCGTATCATATGTCCTTCGATGATGTTGGACTCTCCGATAAAGCTTGCCACAAAGCGGTTTTCCGGCTCATTGTAGATATCGGTAGGGGTCCCGATCTGCTGGATTTCCCCGTTGTTCATAACCACCACCGCGTCCGACATGGACAGTGCTTCCTCCTGGTCATGGGTTACATAGACAAAGGTGATCCCCACCTCCCTCTGGATCTTCTTCAGCTCCAGCTGCATCTGCTTACGGATCTTCGCGTCCAGTGCTCCCAGCGGCTCGTCGAGGAGCAGTACCTTCGGCTCATTCACAAGTGCCCTCGCGATGGCCACTCTCTGCTGCTGGCCGCCGGAAAGCAGCGTCACATCCCGGTTTTCGAAGCCGGAAAGGCCTACCATCTTCAGCATTCTTTCCACTTTCTGAGAAATGACCGATTTTTCGACCTTTTTCAGATTCAGGCCGAAGGCGATATTATCTGCCACATTCAGATGGGGAAAAAGGGCGTACTTCTGGAAAACCGTATTGACCTCACGCTTATACGGGGGTACCTTCGAGATTTCGATCCCGTTAAAAAGCACCTGTCCGTCACTGGGCTCCTCAAAGCCTGCAATGATCCGGAGCGTGGTAGTCTTCCCGCAGCCGCTCGGCCCGAGCAGCGTCAGAAATTCGTTCTCGTAGATGTCCAGACTGATTCCCTTCAGGACCTGCTGATCATCAAAGTTCTTGGTCAGGTTCCGAAGCTCGATCAATTTGTTCTTCATCCCTGTTTTCCTCCTTTTTGTGACTTCTGAATATGGAAAAAACCGCCAGGGCAGTCAGTGAGACCGCCAGCATAATGGTGCAAAGGGCGTTGATCTCCGGCGTAACTCCGGTCTTGATCTGGGTATAAACCTTGATCGGAAGAGTGGAGATCCTCGGCCCGTTGATAAAAATGCTGATCACCACATCGTCCATGGACATGGCAAAGGCCAGGAGAGACCCGGAGGCCACCGCCGGCATGACCAGGGGAAGGGTGATATCCAGGAAAGCCCGCCATGAGCTGGCTCCCAGATCCCTTGCAGCCTCCGTAAGGGAAGGATCCATAAGCGCCAGGCTTGCTTTTACCTCTACCAGAATATAGGGCACGCAGAATACCGTATGCCCGATGAGAAGCGTCAGCATCCCAAAGGGAAGCTTCAGCATATAGAAAAATGCCATAAGCACCATTCCCAGAATGATCTCCGGCACCATAAGGGGAAGGATGGCAATATATTCCAGGACTCCCTTGCTCCGAAGCTTCAGGGCGGACAGGCTTACTGCTCCCAGCGTCCCGATCACTGCCGATACCGCGCAGCTTAAGATCCCCAGGATCAGGCTGTTTTTCAGTGCCTCCATCATGGCGCTGTCCCGGAACAGCTTTTCGTACCATACCAGGGAAAAGCCGGAGAAGGAGACGTAAAGCTTTGATTCGTTGAAAGAGAACAGTATTACAATGGCTACCGGGAGATACATCAGGAAAAAGAGGAAAGCCAGGTAGGCATTCTGGAGCTTTGTGTTTGCGCGCATCTGCTTCATCCGATTCCCTCCAGTACATCAGAATTCGTCAGCTTCTTATAAAGGCCCAGCAGCAGACTTGTGACCACCAGAAGCACCATGGCCAGAGCCGCGGCAAAAGGCCAGTTATTCCCTCTGGTCATCTGCTCCTGGATGAGGCTTCCCACCAGGACGATCTTGTTCCCGCCCAGAATATCGGCGATGAAGAAAAGACCCATGGAGGGAATAAATGTCAGGATGATGCCGGAGAAAAGGCCGGGCAGGGTCAGAGGAAAAATGATGGTGAAAAAGGCGTAACACCGCCCTGCTCCCAGATCCCTGGCGGCTTCTGCCAGAGACCAGTCCAGCTTTTCCGCGCTGGAGTAGACCGACAGCGCCATAAAGGGCAGAAGCACATACACCATGCCGATGAGGATCGCCGGATAGCTGTACAGGATTTTCAGAGGCTTGTCGATCAGGTGAAGCCGCAGCAGGACTTCATTTACCAGGCCTTTCTTCTGCAGAAGGATGATCCAGCCGTACAGACGGATCAGGGAATTGAGCCAGAACGGCAGCATCAGAAACAGTACAGCCGCTTTTTTCTTTTTCGCCGAAAGCTTCGCCATAAAATACCCGAAGGGGTAGCCTAGGAGAATATTCAGAGCCGTCGTCGAGAAGGCCAGCCTGAGGGATCCATAGAAGGTGTTCCGGTATACCGGGTCCAGGATCCTTTTATAATTCTCCAGAGTAAATTTCCATTCCACGCCGAATCCGGAGGAAGACTGGGAGGCGAAGCTTAAGAATACCATATAGAGCAGCGGGGCCGCCACGAAGATCAGGGTAAAAATGGTAAGAGGGAGCACCATCCACATTCCTGCCCTGTTACGCCTACGCATTCTGCTCCTCCCTGTCCAGGAGGACCCCTTGCCGTGCCGGAAAGGTCCACTTCACCTTCTGTCCCGGCTCAAAATCCGAATCGATGCCGAAGCGGCTGGCTGCCAGTTCCCTGCCGTCAGGCATGGAAAGGATCAGACGGAGCTGCCCGGCCAGGAAGGACTTCTCCTTTACCACAGCAGCGCAGCCTTCCTGGTCCTGCACAAGCACCTGTACATTCTCGCTCCGGACCGCGAAGGTGGCCTTTTCTCCTTTCTGCAGGGAAGTGCCTGCGGGACATCCGAGAAGTACCCGTCCTCCGGAAACGGATACCCATGCCCCTTCTTCGGAGATACTTTCCACCATGCCGGTAAAGAGATTGGCGTTTCCTACAAATCTGGCCGCATAGCTGGTTCTGGGATGATTGTAGATTTCATCCGGGGTTCCGATCTGCTCAAGGCGGCCCCGGTGCATCACGGCGATCCGGTCCGACATATTGATGGCCTCCTCCTGGTCATGGGTGACATAGATGAAGGTGACTCCCAGATACTGCTGCAGACGTTTCAGCTCCCGCTGCATCGTTCTTCGCAGCTGCAGATCAAGCGCGCCAAGCGGTTCATCCAGAAGGAGCACCCCGGGATTGCCGATGAGGGCCCTGGCGATGGCCACCCGCTGCTTCTGTCCCCCGGAGAGCTTTTCCGGCTTTCTTTTTTCAAAGCCGGAAAGGCGCACCAGATCCAGCATTTCTGAAGTTCTTTTCCGGATCTCCTGCCTGGGAACGCGTCTCAGTTTCAGCGCATAGCCTACATTTTCCTCCACGGTCATGTGGGGAAACAGGGCGTAGCTCTGGAAAATGGTATTGACCGCCCGCTTTTCGGGAGGCAGGGCTGTGACATCCTCTCCGTTCAGCAGCACCTGCCCCTGATCCGGCGTCTCCAGCCCTGCGATGATCCGCAGCGTGGTGGTCTTTCCGCAGCCGGAAGAACCAAGGAGCGTAAGGAACTCCCCTTTTTCCACCTGCAGGCTGATCCCGTCCAGAACCAGTTCTTTTTCAAACCGCTTCGTAACATTTCGTAATTCCAGGGATACTTGATTCATATAATGTGTCCTTATAAAACCGGTTGTCTGTACATAAAACCCTTTTGTTTTCCTGTCACGGATTCCCGTGATAGAAAAAAATCCCGAAAGCCCAACGGACTTTCGGGAACAGGCAATAGCGAGAGGGGGACTTGAACCCTCGACACCGCGGGTATGAACCGCGTGCTCTAGCCAGCTGAGCTATCTCGCCATCTATTCACAGGTGAGCCCTTGCTCAACCTGCTTTGCTATTATATAATGGTTTCCTTATCTTGTCAATACTTTTTTGTTCCAATTTTCCCGCAGCGTTACTGTTCACAGCCTGCCGGATATGAGACCGGATTTTCGTGCCTGCACGGAAAATCCGGTCTCATATCCGGGCAGGACTGCGAAAGCTGTCAATCCACAAGATGAGGAATTCAGGCGCAAAGCGCCAGGAGAGCACGCAGGGCGGGGAGCAGACACCAGGCTCCTAAGCCCGCACCTTCTGGGTAATATAGGACACCATCCCCTCTTTGGGAATCCCCAGCAGCATGGACAGCTCTGCGTACAGGTTTTCCTCCGCCAGCTTCATATATCTTTCGTCCACGGCTGTGGCCTTCTTTCCGCTGCGCAGCCGCCTGGTCCTGCGCAGATAAATCGTCTTTATGATGCGCACCAGCTCACGGCTGCTGCAGCTTTTCAGACATTCCTTGTATTTTTCTTCCCGAAGCTTGTCATTCTCGATCTCAAGAACCTCTATGGCCGGAATCTCCTCGATGAGCTTCTGTGCTTCTTCCTTCGTCATCATCCTCCGGAGAACCTTCTTCATGCCGTCCACCGGGGTATAGATTTTCCCCTCTTTTTTCCCATTCGGCTCCAGTATGTAATACAGCCGGTCCTTCGGCACGCCCGGAAGGTCCATGGTGGTCGTCCCCTGTACCCTGCAGATTCCTGCATTATTATAGATTACATAATCTCCTGTTTCAAACATTCGCCGCACCTCTCTGTCTGTTTCCAGTTGAAACTTTAAAAGGCAAGTTGATGATTCCGGTGCAGAAAGGATCATTTCACTGAACAGGCTTTCTGCGCCATATCATACCAAAGCATCTGGCTGCAATGTACCGATGTTTATGTATTATTATACCATTCTTTACCTGTTATTGTAATCTGAATTTATATATATTCTGAATATTTGGTGATTATGCGCATATAGGCAGTCTATTTTATCGTGAAAAATCCCCGGAGAAGGGATGTTCTCCGGGGATTTTATCGTCATATTTATGATTCCGGCACCTTGTTCCGGCTGCGGCCATATATACTTTCGGTGCAAAAAGACGCCTTCTCAGGACAGTCTTTCTGCTTTACGCCTCACCAGTACCGCGCTGCTGCATCCGGCCGCAATGTACCAGGGTCTTTTTCCTTAAAGGAAATATTCCACGCCTGACTCGAAGATCTGCATATCCTGCTCTCCGAAGATGTTCAGGGCGACGCCT